>CANQZZ010000160.1 GCA_947628465.1 uncultured Clostridia bacterium | reverse complement strand
AATACTATATAATCAGCTGTTGATTTTGCCTGTGATATATATGAAAATGAAACTGTAATTGCAACTACAAATACAAAAAGTGCAAATGCAATTTTTAAAGCGTCAACGGCATTATCCATAATTTCTCAACCTCTACTTTGTTGCTTCTGTTATATTTATTTCATAAATATACCCTGGTTCTGTAGTTTTTCCTGATGGTACTGTGCTTGGGCAATATTCAAGTTTTACTATATAGTTTGTTGTAGCTTTTAAATCAGCTGCTGAATCTATTCCTGTAACGTCAACTTTATGCTCACTATCTGATGCACTGACTGATTTTGCTTTACTAAATATATCTCTTATTTCTGAGCCTTTTTTTGTTCCTTCATATGCTGTAAAATTACCATTGAATATTTGAATTTTTTGGCTATTCATTTGTGATGTACCTGTTGATGTTACGTCTCTTCCAGAATTTATTAGCATTATTCCTATTGTTATCAATAGTATTGATATTAATATTGCTCCTGCTATAATTAATGCTTTTGATGCATTCTCCATAAATTATTCCTCCTTTGTTTCCTAATATTGATTAATTTCTATTGTTATTTAACAACTATTATATCAATATAA
This sequence comes from uncultured Clostridia bacterium, assembly GCA_947628465.1. The sequence continues at coordinate 1,916 of CANQZZ010000160.1, read as the reverse complement.
CCTTGTTCTGAATTTCCACCACCTGTAACCCATTCTGTTCCAGATTCAGTTATTGCAGGATCACCATTATAATGCAATTCAACAGTATATGTTTTTGTGCTGTTAAGAGAACCTACATTAGCAACTGGTCCTATAACTTTTACTTGATGCTCGCTATCTGTTGCATTACTTGAGTTTGCTTTGCTTACCAAATCTCTTATTTCAGATCCTTTTCTTGTTCCTTCATATGCTGTAAATTGACCATTAAATATTTGAATTTTTTGGCTATTCATTTGTGATGTACCTGTTGATGTTACATCTCTTCCAGAGTTTATTAACATTATTCCTATTGTTATCAATAGTATTGATATTAATATTGCTCCTGCTATAATTAAAGCTTTTGATGCATTCTCCATAATTTTCCCTCCTTTGTTTTTTTATTTTCTATTTTATCTTTAGAACTGAAATTCTAAATATTAATAACTATATTAATTTAATTCTTCAAAAACTAGTTTTGAAACTTTTCCAGTTTTTTGATGATATTCTATACTAATACATTTAAATTTAATTAAGCTAAAATTCTTAACAAATTCTGTCATTTCACTATTATATATTGCTTCCATTGGATATGTTTTATCTATTGTTGTCATTTTTAAATCTATTTTTATACTATTTTCATCATTTTCAATATAATATCCTTTTTCATCTTTTTCGATATTATTTTTTTCATTTTTGTCTATTACTTTACTAATTAAACTAGCAATGTCTGTTCCTAATACTTCTTTATTTAAATAATCTTCATATTCTGCATTTTCTTTTTTTATTTCATTGTTTTCTGCTCTTAAAGTTATTACAAGTCCGCATGTGAAACATATTATAATAAAAAATACTGCTAATAGCATTAAAAAAGTATTTTTCATCATGTTCCTCCTTCTTTAATTATACCGTTTTTTATTACAATATGCAATATTTTTTAGGAATTTTATATCTATTCTGCTTCTGTTTCTTTAAAGGTTATTTTCTGTACTAATCTACTATATTCACCTATTTGTGCTGTGTATTTCTTTTGCTTATCGCTTTGTGTATCTTTTTTTATCATATCTGTTAATTCCGGCTGTTCAAGTTCTTCCAGTGAAGTTTCAACTTTAAAAGCTTCAGCTATTAAAACTTCAACTTTTTCATTATCTTCTTTACCCTCATTATACTCTTTTGCAAAATTTGCAAGTGTTACTATTTCTTGTATGCTTATATCACTTCTTCCTTCAAATTTTAAAAAATTTTCATTGAATTTTTGTATTTCAGTTGCTGACATAGTTTGCTCAAATGATTCTCCTAAGGCATTATAACTCATAAATAGGAATACACCTATCGATAATATAAGCATAGCTATTAATATTCCACCTGCAATTATTAAGGCTTGTGAAGCATTTTCCATAGTTTTCTCCTTTTATTTATGAATTAATTGATATTTTTCTAAATTCCATTAAATTTATTTTTCCTGTCTTTTCATTATATTCCACTTTCTCGCATTTAAAAATAGTTACTTTAAACTCATGACTGTCTTCTACTTGCATTTGGTTATCTTCTCCGTCTAAAACTATAATATTTACTTTATCCTCAGGATATTTCTCATTATTCTCAGTAGCTTTATTTACAACACTTATTACATCTACTCCATACATTCTTGATTTGTTATATGCTTCATAACTTTTATTAAATTCATCAAGTTGCTTAGTTAGAGTGTTTCTATCTTGAGCCCCTTCAAAGTCTGAAATAGATATAAATACATATACTAATATTGATAATATCATTAATGCTATTAGTATTCCACCTGCAATTACTAAGGCTTTCGATGCGTTCTCCATAATTTTCTTGTATGATATATTTAATAACTTAAATAACCATACGCTCCTTTCTTTATTTTTTAATATTTAATA
>CANQZZ010000159.1 GCA_947628465.1 uncultured Clostridia bacterium | reverse complement strand
GGGTTTTAACGATGCGTTTTTTAAGCTATGTCTCCAATCTAGAAACATAGCTTATATAATTTATCATATTTTCTTATGTTTGTCAACGGTTTTACGGATTTTTTTTACGGATTTTTTTTACGGATTTTTTTTACGGATTTTTTTTAATTTTTTCCGGTGTTTTTTATCTTCCGGCCCATTCCGGCCACCACCGCCGGCCGCCGTCCGACCTCCGCCAGAGAATCCTCCGCCTCCGGCCACCGCCACTTGATGAATTATGCAATGCAATTTCATGTAATGCGGTAGAATATGCTCTATCTGTACTGCTACTTATCGCGTGTATTGGATTATACCCTCCGATTTCATATATAACATTACTTGTTGCAAAATTTAATATTTGATATTGTTGTATATTTTCATCTTTCCAATATTCTTCTACAAAAATTTCTGGGTATTTTGCTTTCATTTGTTCTATTGCTTTATCTGCTATTCCAAATGCAGTTGCATACACCAAATATTTTTCCCATATTGCAAGTTCTGGAACTTCTCTTTCTTTTATTAAAGAAAACTCTTGCAAAAATTTAGCTAATGCTTTCCATTGCTCTTGTTCGTCTGTACCTTCTTGAGTTAATACTGCAATTTTATTTTTCGCTTTTGACCTAAATTTTAATTTTATAAGTAGTGTAGAAATAAATGGCAACAGTATTAATGCTATTATTATAAAGTTATAAGCAAATCCAATTCCAAACATGCTTATATATGCTTTATTAAATATTGGCAATAATCCTATTAAAAATGCAACTATTATAAACTGAATTACTAATAGAAGGAATGAATATACACTTTTTGCATTAACCGCTTTTCTATATGCTTTTTTATTTGCTTTATCAACTAATTTTTGTCTGTATATGCTCTCTCTTGATTCATTTACCATCTTATTAATACATCTGCTATATTTTGAATAATACCTTTTTGCAAATGCATTTATTTTTGAAACTTCAAATTCTCCGTTTTCTTCTTTATATGTGCCTTTTAAGATTTCATAAACTGCTTTTTCATCGTCATTTAAGCCATCATCGCTTTTAAGTATATTTATATATACATTTTTGTCGGATGTTCTAAGACTGATATATTTTTTTAATGCTAAATCTAAGATTGTTGCAGAAACTATATCTGATTGATGCGCAATTGTCTTATCCTTATCTTTATTGAAAAAGTACAAATATGATGCTTCTGGAGGAGTTGAGCTTCCATCTCTTGGAATTTCTCTGTAATATTTTAATCTTTTATGTATTATTTCATCATTTTTTCTTTTGAACTGAATAGCCAAATTTTCCGATTTTTTCTCCCAATTCAAAATATTTACCATTTGCATAAGCAATTAAATCGCATTTTGTAATATCAAATGCTCCTTTTTCATCAATATATTTTTCATCTGCATTTATTGATAAAACTTCTGCCATAAACATATGATGTGAACCTAATTCTTTTATTTCTTTTACCTTGCATTCTATAGATACTGGGCTTTCTTTAATTGCTGGGCAACTTACGAAATTGCACTTTTCTTTGCTCAAATTCATCTCTTTAAATTTATCTACATCTTTTCCAGATTTTACTCCGCACCAATCTGTTGCATATACTAAATCTTTACTAGTTAAATTTATAACAAATTCTCCTGTTTCTTTAATAATGTTATATGAATAACGTTCTGGTCTTACGGAAATATAGCACATTGCGGGATTTGTGTTTAATATTCCTGTCCATGCTACTGTCATTATATTTGAATTTTCCATACTACCACATGAAACCATAACTGCTGGAATTGGATATATAAAAGTTCCTGGTTTCCACATTACTTTTGCCATAAAAATACCTCCATTTAATTTTCTTTTTCCCATTATATATTACATTATTCATATTTTCAATATTTATGATATGAATTTCAATCCTATATATTTTAGGGGACATACCTTAAGCTATAGTATTTATTATAGATTAAGATATGTCCCTCGATTTATTGCATAAAAAAATCTGGCGATGACCTATGTTTCCAACAGGGTAACCTGTAAGTATTTTCGGCACTTATGAGCTTAACTTCTGTGTTCGGAATGGGAACAGGTGGATCCTCATAGTTATTATCACCAGAAAAATATTGTGTATATTAGTACACTGAAAAATATACAGATAAAGAATACTTTGATAATCTTCGATTAACCGTTATCTTCCTTAATTCTCTTTGATTAAGCCCTCGATATATTAGTATTGGTCAGCTTAATGCATTACTGCACTTACACCCCCAACCTATCAACCAGCTAGTCTTCCTGGTATCTTACTACCTTGCGGTATGGGATATCTTATCTTAGGGTGGGCTTCACACTTAGATGCTTTCAGCGTTTATCCCGTCCATACTTAGCTACACAGCTATGCCACTGGTGTGACAACTGTTGCACCATCGGTATGTTCATCCTGGTCCTCTCGTACTAAGGACAACTCCCTTCAAATATCCTGCGCCTGCGACAGATAAGGACCGAACTGTCTCACGACGTTCTGAACCCAGCTCGCGTACC
>CANQZZ010000158.1 GCA_947628465.1 uncultured Clostridia bacterium | reverse complement strand
TTTTCTGCTTTTGCTTCTTGTGCTACTCCCATAATTGCATTTAAAACAACTATAACTAATATTATTAGTGAATCTAAGTAATCGTTTGTGCCATCCAAATATGATATTATTGCTGATATAACAGCTGCCATAATTAAAATAATTATCATAAAGTCATTAAATTGTTTTATGAATTTTATAAATAATCCATCTTTTTTTGCTTCTGCAAGTTTATTAGTTCCAACTTTTTCTCTTATACTTTTTGCTTGTTCTTCTCTTAAACCAGTATTTAAATCAGTTCTTAGTTTTCTCACAATTTCACCTAAAGGTAATGTATGCCACATATTTATCTCTCCTTCGTATATTAATAATAAATTGTATTCATGGACAAGATAAATATTACAAAAATTAAAAAGAAAGAACAGTATAAAAATTTACATTCTATACTGTTCTCACATCGTAATTTTAAAGATTCCTACGAAATTCCAAGGCCAATCACTATACAAGTTTTTTAAACTATTACCTAGAATTCTAGGGTAACGGCCTCTGAATTTTTCACTCCAAACATTTTCATCAAATCTTAAGAAATGGAAATCATGTATTTCATTGTCTGCATAAATTTTTATAAACAGAGCAATTTTGTACTGATTATCAGCAATCTTTTCATTTTCAGAACATTGTTCAATTTTTAAATTCAAAACTTTTAAGTCTTGATATAATAAATAAACAATTTCTTCTTTTGAAAAATAATGCTGATTTATTTCTTTTTTACCACATATTGCACCAATTCTGTATAACTCCCAAAAGTATTCTGTTGCACCTATTGCATAGGCATAACAATTTATGCATTCTCTTAGTGTTATATCAGAATATTTGCTATTATCTGGTTTTTGATGAACTGTTTCTTGAAGTTTTTTTATCCGTAGTTCTCTTTCAGTTGATGTCATTTTAACATCTCCTTTTGATAAATTTATTATGTATTTTTATTATAGCACAGTTTTACGTAAATCTCAATTAATTTTTATGTTGAACTCCATTGTTGTCAATTGTATAGTCTTCTTTGTATATTAAATCTGATACTGTTACCATATCATATCCTTCTTCTTTTATATGTTTTATAATCATATCTAAACTCATTGCTGTGTTTTCTGTTCCATTATGCATTAAAATGATACTACCCTTTTCAAGTTTAGGTTCTATCCTTTCCCACATTTGTTCTGCAGTAAGTCCGTTATAGTCTAAGGTATCTATTGACCATTGTATCATTATATGTTCTGAATCCTTTGCTGCTTTTACTACAGTATCATTATATTCACCGTAAGGTCCTCTATATAATGTTGTAGGACTACCTGTTATTTCTTTTATTCTATCTGAGCATTTTGTTATTTGCTCTATATTTTTATCATAATTTAAGTTGCTCACATGGGCATGTGATTCTGAATGATTTGCTATTTCATTTCCGCTTTCGTATATTTTTTTAACTGCATCAGGGAACTTTCCTATCCAATCTCCTACCATAAAAAAAGTAGCTTTAACATTGTTTTTAGAAAGTTTTTCTAATATTAAATCTATATCATCCGCATTCCATGCACAATTTATTGTTAGTGCTACTTTGTTTTCTTCTGTATCTACACTATATATTGGTAACATTTTAGATGTGCCTGTAGAAGTTGCAACAGTATTATTTAATGAATTTTGTTTAAATGTTGCTGCAAGCAAAAATAACACTAAAACTGTACTTAAGGCAATCACAACTGATATTATCTTATCTTTGTTATATACTAAAAACATGCGTATCCTCCTATAATAAACTTACTATATTTGTATGCTTTATTATAGATATTATGAATAGTATATTTGAGTTTCTTATTTTTTGCATTATTTCCAGCCGTTTACATAAACTTACATTTATGATATAATATTAATATGTACTTTTGTACAAATTAAGTTCCTATATATAGGAACAAAAACAAAGGAGATTATTATGAAATTGCAACCACATCAAATACGGAAATTTTTAAGGCCCTATCGGAAATTAATTTTAACAATAGCTTTTGTTTTTTTATTAACATTCGCATTGTTAAATTTAATTCCAGTTAATCACAAGGTAGATTCTCTTTCGAATAATTCTTATAGCACTCCCATTACTACTGTAGTAGCAATAAGCTATAATGATAAAAGTCAAATTAGCAGTATTGCTTCTGATAGTGATGTTAGCGCAATAGATTCTCTTGAATCTACAATCGAGACTTCAAATATTGAAACTGAATCTTCTGCAATTACTGAAACAGCATCTAAGAGTAATCAAGAAAATTTTTCTGTTGATGATTTTTCGAGTATTCCTACATATGCCAAAAATATTATGTGCGAATTAGGAATAGATTCTTTCCAAATGCTAGATTACTATAACAGAATTAGAGATATTTCTGCAAGAATAGCATATGTGGAAAGCAACGGAGAACCTTATGAAGGGCAAGTTGCTGTTATTGCTACATTTCTTAATCGCTTAAAAGACAGTAAATTTCCAAATACCCCTGAAACAGTAGCAAAGGCATACGCATCTTATAACCGTGTTTCTACACT
>CANQZZ010000157.1 GCA_947628465.1 uncultured Clostridia bacterium | reverse complement strand
CAAGATTAAATTCAATAGTAAAGACTTAAAAGAAGAATATGATGAATATTGCAAACAAGTTGGTTATACAACAGAAAGTGATTCAGAAGGAACAAATACAATAGAAAATAATACAGTAGTAGATACAACTGAGACAACAGAATCAAATGATACACAAGAAAATACAGCTGAATAGAACTAAGAGGCAAGCAAAATAAAAATTGAAAAGAAGCAATATATCTGTTAAAAGATTTATTGCTTCTTTTCAAGTTGAATTATCTATCATCCTTCTTTTTTCTTCCACGTTTATTAGTTATTATAACCTCTAGACCACTAAATAGAGGTGCAAAAATTATACCATAGAATAATCCCCAAGAAACTTCATCAAATATTATCCAACCTAATACAAAACCAAGTGCAAAACCGCCAATCAAAGCCAAAATACGTTCTTTTTTTGATTTTTTGGGATCTATTTGAATAACTTTACCATCTAATGTAACTTTATCATATTCCATCATTTTAACATAATCTTTAGCAATATCTAAAATATGATTATAATATTTTTCACGAGTATCTGTTGAAACTTCATCTGTATATACAGTTTTAATATGTTTTAAATTTTTACTATCATCCTTTGATTCAACTTCAAATAAATAAATTCCTTTTATTATACCTTTTTTTACAATAGCAAAAACTCTTCCAGAAGATTTATTAACAATTTCTCTAGTTTCTTCTTTTATATTGCTATCATACTTTTCAATTTCGTTAAATAAATTATCTTTTTTTGCCTTCAATTTTCCAATTACTATTATGTCATATCCATCAATAATGCCAATAGATTCTAAAATTTTTCCCATAAATAATTCCCTCCATAATAAAGGATAAAATGAAATAATTTTTAATAAAAATAAGTTATTTAACTTTTTTCTCATAATAATATTGATTTATTAAATTCAATCTTTTAAACTGAAACAATATAGATATTATTGCAAAAGCAGAAATTAATATTGTTAGACCTATTGCATAAAGCTGAGAAAATTCTGTTGCTGAGCAAATGCCAACAAGAATCATTAAACCTATAATTAATTCTATATAACATACTGTATAAATTTTTAAATATTGTTTATAATAAGAAGTTTTTCTAACTTCTGCATCAATCTTTCTCCCATCTGAATATGATAGTTCAAAAATACTTTTCATTGGTTTCACCCTCCTTTATATAAATTATATTAGTATACTATTACACAACAACATAATTTTCAACATTTTTTATGTAAAAGCTAATATACTTTTTTTAAGCATAAGTAACAAAAATAAACCTCTAACATAAAATAAATAAAGAAGTTGGAGGTTTTTATTATGAATAATTATGAAATAATGATGAACGGTAATGTAAAAATAGGAGAGTTTGCACCAGATTTTGAAGCAGTAACAACAATGGGAAATATAAAACTTTCAGATTATAAAGGAAAGTGGCTGATATTATTCTCACATCCAGGAGATTTTACCCCAGTGTGTACAACAGAAATGATAGCATTTACAAAAGCACATACATATTTTAAAAATTTAAATACAGAACTTTTGGGATTAAGTGTAGATAGTAATTCTTCACATCTAGCATGGGTATATGATATTTATTGCAAAACTGGAATAAAGGTATCATTTCCAATTATAGCAGACAGAAATGGAGAAATAGCAAGAAAATATGGAATGATAGCAAATGATATAAGTAATACAGAAACAGTTAGAAATGTTTTTGTAATTGATGATAAAGGAATTATAAGAACAATTTTAATTTATCCATTAAATATTGGAAGATTCATTCCAGAAATAATAAGAATTGTAGAGGCTCTGCAAATAGCAGAATGCGCAAAAGCGTCAACTCCAGCAAATTGGATGCCAAATCAACCAATAATTGTTCCTGCACCAAAAACATTTGAAGGCTTATTAGAAAGAAATGAAGAAATTGAAAAAAATAAAAATGCCATGAGTTGGTATTTAAGTTTTAAAAATCCGCCAAAAGAATGTATAGAAGAAAATGAGAAAAAGAAATTAGAATAAAATTAAAAATTATTATAATAATATATCAATATAAAAGGAGTTAAGAAATTTATTTAAATAACAAAAAAATAGAAAACTTTTTTTAAAATAACTTTATATTAATATTTTAAACAATTTTGCAAATAATATTAATATATTGATTTTAAAGGAGGTTTAAAATGGAGGGAAAACAATTAATAAATTGTACAGTTTGTAGCTGTGAATTTAACAACCAAAAAACACAAAAATGCGAATTAGAGGATATTATAGTAAGACCATGTACAAATTGTAACAATGGTAATCCAGAAGATGAGTCTATGTGTGGAAGTTACAGATGTAACTGTGAAAACGAATAAAATCAATAATTAATAAGGGAGAGAAGTAAAATATAAATTACTTCTTTCTCTTTTATTATAAATATTGAATTGTAATGTAAAAATTTAAAAAAATAATATTTATTAAAATATTATTGACAAGTTTAATTTTAAGAAATAGAATAAGGATATAAAATAAAAGGAGACCAACTATGAAAAGTCAATAGAAAAATAGAAAATTTTTTAAAAATTTTTAAAACAAAAAAAG
>CANQZZ010000156.1 GCA_947628465.1 uncultured Clostridia bacterium | reverse complement strand
AACTATGGCAAAGTGGATTAAGTAAATATAAAGTAGCAGAGATATACAGAAGAAAGTACAATATGAATTTAAAGCTAGTAAGAAGTGAATTAAAGAATAGACACGCAGGCAAATTAATGACCAGATATCAAGCACTGTCAATAGTGGAAAGAGTGATATATAGATATTTAATGGAGGACAAAAGATAATGATATATAATAGTGCAAAAACTATTAAATTCAATAGAAGATAATCTAACAGAAGAACAACAAAGCATAGTTAAAACGATAGTATCTAATTATAATAAACTATACATATACGCAAGAGAGAAATCAGCAGAGTTAGAGGAAAAAAGAAAAATTTATTTAAAAGAAAGTGAAGAAAACGAAAAATTAAGACAGAAAAATGTGGAATTAAAACGACTTAATAATTCATTAGAAATTATAAATAAAGAACAAGAAGAACTATTAAAAATGTATAGAAAGAAAAAGTAACAAAGGAGGAAGGCTATGGAAGATGTAAAAGAAGAATTAAGTTCATATTTACAAGACAAAAAGGTACTTAAAGATAAAGAAGAAGATTTAGAGGAACTAATAACAAAAGCAACAAAAATAACAACAGAATTAAGTGATATGCCGAAGCGGTACTCCAGAAATACAAGATAGAATGGGAGAGTATGCAGCAAAGATAGTAGATTTAAAAAATGAAAAATATAGTCAATTAATTAAAATGTACAATACTAAAAAGAGAATTGAAGATAAGATAGATATGTTAGAACAACCATATAGAAACATATTATATTATAAATACATAAAAGGATTAAGCTTAACAGAAGTAGCTTATAAAATAAAATATGATTATGATTATACAAGAAAGATGCATGGTATAGCTTTAATAAAATATAAGAAAGAAAGTGAGAATTATGATAAAATCAAGTAACGACAATATTAATATGAGAGAGAATAAAAAATATTATATATATATTCATACATGTCCTGATGAAATGAGATACATTGGATTAAGCCAAAATCCAATGCAAAGATGGAACAATGGTAAAGGATATAAGAGGAATATAGAATTTTATAAGCAAATTAAGAAATATGGCTGGAGCAATATAAAACATGAAATAGTTGCAGAAACATATTATGGTTGGATAGCAAGAACAATTGAAAAAGTATTAATAACAAAATTTAAAAAAATAGGTTTAGCATTAAATAGAAATAATGAAGAAAAACCAAGTTATATAAGTCAGAGAAAGATACCATTAAAAAAGATTGGGAAATATAATAAAAATGGAGAGTTGATAAAAATATATAATTCTGCTACTGAAGCTTGGAAAGATGGAAATACATGTTCCCAAAATATACAGTCTTGTTGCAGAGGAAAAACAAAAACTGCAGGAGGATTTGTCTGGAAATATTTATAAGAGTCGATTCACACAAAAAGTTCTTGAATAACACATTAAAAATATGTTATTATTATAATAGCAGAAATGATAAAGTTACATAAAATTTGATTTTTAACAAAAAAAGTAGTATAATAAAAACAGATTAAGAATAAAATTTATAAAAAGTCAAGCTGAGAAAAAATTTTTCTATAAAAAGTATTGATTTTAGTAAAAAATGCGTGTATAATTAGTATAGAAATAAAGAGAAAGCCATTAAAGTGTGTGTGTGAGTATCTTATGTTCTAAAATGAGTTTAATATTGTGTTTAAGATGACACTATAAAAGACTAGAGGTGCGAACTCTAGTCTTTTACTATGTACAAATTTTAAAACAACTTAAGAATAAGATAGATTAAAATAAGTACAATGAGTTTAATTATTGTGTCCAAGAATTTCACCTCCTTATTTGAAAGGCGGACACGAAAATATTATACAATAGAATAAAATTATAATCAATAAAAATATCAGTTTATTAATTTAAACTTTGAAGAGTTAGAGAAATCTAGCTCTTTTTTAATGCTATTAACAATACTAGATAAGTTAATATAGATACCTTTCATTAATTAAATTTACCCCACTTGAGTGTATTCTAGTTAGCACTCTAATAAATAGTATGTAGAATATATCATATACCACGAGGCTTGGACTTCGGTTAGGTGTGGTATTGAACATTGTAAACTAACCTATAATGCTCATGTATTCTACATAGTGTTTATTAAAACAAAGGAAAAGGAAATGAAAGAAATATGTATGAAGAAAAAATGCAAAGATTGCAAAGAACAGCTGAAATGCTTCGGTTGTGAAACACATAATTTCATATTAATAAATCAAGATACAACAACTAATACATATAAGTGTAGTAAATGTGGAGACATTATAAGATTAAATAAAAGTAATGTGTGCTGTGAATGTGTCTACAATTGCAAAGGTAAAGTAACAAATGAAATAGATAAAGATAAAGGAATATATAAAATATGTAATAAATTCTATAATGGAGAAAAGGAATAGATGAAATTCAATATAAATAATACAAATTGGACAATAAAAATAGTAGATGAAGCTACAATGAATAATGAAATGAAAAGTGAAGGAACTTTAGGATTAACTATATATAAAACTCAAGAAATATTGTTGTTAGAAAATCAAGCTAATATAATAAAGACATTAAAACATGAATTAACACATGTATGG
>CANQZZ010000155.1 GCA_947628465.1 uncultured Clostridia bacterium | reverse complement strand
TGTAAATGTCAATAACAAAATGTACAAAAATGGGAATTTAATTATGTACAAAAATGGGAATATATCTATGCCAGATTTTGGTCTGAAATTATAGAGGAATCTGAAGCTAAAATATCCTTAGTCCGATATGATTTACCATTAATGATAAATACATGAGCATGATGCAATAACCTATCTAATATAGCATTTGCTAAAATAGGATCTCCAAAGATTTCTGACCATTTTTCAAATGATATGTTTGTGGTAATTATAGTAGTTGATTTTTCATAACGTCTATTTATTAATTGAAATAACAAGTTTGCCCCTAAAGTATCAATTGGTAAAAATCCAACTTCATCAATTATTAAAACTTTATATTTTGAGTAAAGTCTTAATCTATCATCTAATCGATTTTCAAGATGGGCTTTTTTTAAATTAGTTATTAAATCATTGCAATTAACAAAATAAGTTATTTGTCTATTTTTAGCACTTTCCATACCAATTGCAGTAGCAAGGTGGGTTTTGCCCACCCCTGGACTACCTACAAAAATAATATTTTCATTTTTTTCTAAAAATCTTAAATTTTTTAAATCAAGAAGTTCGTCTTTATTAATAGTTGGTTGAAAGGAAAAATCAAAGTCTTCAAAAGTTTTCTCATAAGGGAAACCAGCAGTCCTAACACAACCTTGAATTGCTTTATCTTTCATTAACTGTATTTCAAGACTTGTTAATTCATATAACGAATCAACAACATCTTTCTTCTTGGTGTTAATTAAATCTATGTATGTATCTAAATTATCTTTAAATTTACTTAATTTTAAAATTTCTAGGTTATTTAATAATTTATTATAATTATTCATATTCATACTCACTTTCTAATTCATATATTAAATTTTCTATGCGATTTGTACATTTAGGTATATTTTTTAAACAAATAATTAAATTATCAATATCATTGATATTTTTAGGGTTTAAAATATACTTATAGGCACTTTTAGCATAATTTTTAATATTTAATAAGATATTATCAATTTCTGTTTCTATATCCAATATTTCTTTAGTTTTCATTTCATCATACTCCTTTTCTAATTTAATTACTAACTTCTTAATATCTTTTGTTATATTAGGAATAATACTTACACATACTTTCAATTCATCAACATCATAAATACTATCTGAATTTAAAATATATCTGTAACCTCCATCCAAATAACTTTCAATATCAAATAAATTGTTTTTTATTCTTATTTCAATATTTAATAATTTTTTATTTTTCATTTTCTATTTCTCCTTTTTTATTTTGATAATTGACCAAATAATTTTAAATTTTTCTCAGCTAATGCTTCAATTTGTTCTGCAGTTTTATAAGGCATAACTGTTGCTAAAGCATTTTTGTAATGTTCTTCTTGATAATTAATTTTATTTTCAGAAATATCGTGTATAGCAATTAATTCTTTGTTATAATATATATAAAGTCTATTATCAAGCTCATTTAATTTTACTGTTTGATTAATATACTTTTGCGGTACTGAATATTGCTTTCCTTTATAATAAACTAACAAGCCATTTGATACTTTGGCTGGAATCATAGTATCTAAATATTGTTCAATGATTTGCTTATTAGGTAAAGGTTGCAAATATTCTTTTTCTTTTGTGTATAAACTTTGTGGCGTCATCCCTCTTGTTGAATTAATTTCATTATTTATCAGTGTATTAATTTTTTTTACAATTTCAATTAATTTTTCTTCGGTTTCAAATTCATAATCATAAGGATACAGCCAACTCATAAAACGATTACACGACTCATCTTTTCCTTTGGTTTCAGGTGAGCATTTTTTACATTTCTTGGGAACAAAATTCATGTCTTTGGCAAATGCTTTAAATTCTTTAGTAAATGCTTTTTCTGAGTAATTAACTATGCTAGACATATTATCTGTTAAACACTCTTTAGGAACACCATTTATCTTCTGGAACGTTTCTATTAAGCATCTATTTACAGTTTCAGCTGTCATGAATTTACTATAAATATAAACATGATATCTAGATGCTCCCAGGGTAGATGAAAATATGTAAAAGATTATTTCTTCTCCAGATTTAGTATGTAGAGTTATAGGACCTTTCCAATCAAATTGAAGTTGTTGACCATATTCAGTTTCAAATCTAAGATGTATAGTTTCTTCTTTTTCTATTTTATCTTTTAAGTATTTGCTTACATACTTTCTAAAATTAGAGTAACTTCCTATATTACAATCCACTTCTGTTTTTATATACATATAAACAGCTTTTCTGTTGCTACCTGGAATATTTAATTTAGTAATTATTAATTCATCATATTTAGATAATTTTGATATTCTTCTTTTATTTTTTTGTGATTCACTTTCGTTTCCTATTTGCTGAAACATCTTTTTTATTGTTCTTCTGTCTTTTTTGTATATTCTAGATAATTCTGAATAATTTGGTTTTACATTATCATATTTCAATCTTACTAATTCTCCTTTCAGATTTCTCACTTTTTGTCACCTCCTATTCTATATAGAAAGTATAACAAAAAGAAATGTACTTTTAGGGGTGATTTTCATGTACATTTTTGTACATTTTAATTTTCCCTTTTTTGTACATTTCTATAGTATCATTAACA
>CANQZZ010000154.1 GCA_947628465.1 uncultured Clostridia bacterium | reverse complement strand
CAACATACATGATAAAATTTGAAGATAAATATGTATATATAAATAATCAAGGATATATGTTAGAAATATCTGAAAAAGAATTAAAAGTTCCAATAATAGAAGGATTTTTAGTAACAAATGAAGAATTTATTGTTGGAAACAGATTAGCAGTTGAAGATTTAAATAAATTAGATGATATTATAAAAATAATAGAAGCATCAAAAAATACATCTTTTGCAAATCTAATTACAAAGATAAATATATCTGACGATTTAAATTATAAATTAACAGTATCAAGCCAAAATAAAATTATAGAATTGGGAGATATGACTAATATAAATATTAAATTGCAGATGGCAGATGCTATAATGAGCAGGGAAAAAGGAAAAAAAGGTGAGATATATTTCCAAGATAATTCTAAAAGAGCAATTTTTAAAGAAGAGGTTAAGAGGTGATTATATAAAATGAGCAAAAAAAAGGTAGCAATAATTTTAGGGCTTGTTTGTATGATTTTAACAATGGCTATATGTGTACAAATAAATACAATAAATTCAGCAACCAAAACAGTAGGAACAACATTAAAAGATAACAGTGGACTAAGAGACGAGCTTTTAAGCGTGCAAGGAAGTTATGATAATTTGTATAAAGAATTAGAAGAAAAGGGAGAAAGACTAGAAAAAATAAGACAAACAGCAGCAAAAAACAATGACAGCGATGTACAAAACGATGAGGCTATAAAAAATAATCAAATGCTTTTAGGATTAACTGATATTTCAGGACAAGGAATTATAATAAGATTGGACGAAAATAGAGAAATAAATAGTCAAGAGGTTGTAAATATCAGCAGTTATTTAGTACATGAAGAAGACTTATTATACATAGTAAATGAATTATTCAATTCAGGAGCAGATGCAATTTCAATAAATGATCAAAGAATTGTAAGTACAACATCAATTTTATGCGATGGAAACATTATAAGAATAAATGGCAAAATGGTAGGAGTGCCAATAGAAATAAAAGCAATAGGATATCCAGAAAGAATGGATGGTGCAGTATCAAGACCAGGAGGATATTTGCAATTAATGGCAGACGAGGGTGTTAAAGTAAGTGTAGAAAGAAGCGAAAATATAGCTATACCAAAATATGATGGAGTATATAGTTATGACTATTTGTCAAGAGGTGATGTATAGTTGAGAAAGTTGAAAAAGGGAGAAATTACAATAACAATTACAATAGGACTAGTATTTTTAATACTTACAGCAGTAATATTTTTACAATTTAAAACTATAAACCAAACAGATATAACATCACTAGAAAATATGAGAGAAGATGAGTTAAGAGCAGAAATTACTAACTTTAAACAAAAAATAGAAGAAGTAAAAAAGGAAATAAAAGACACAGATGATAAAATTGCAGAATATCAAAAAGCAATAGACTCAAACAAAGAAGCATCAGAACTTTTAGCAAAGGAGCTTGAGCAACAAAATAACCTTTTAGGAAAAAACAATGTAAAAGGAAGCGGAGTGGTTATAACACTTACAGATACCGAAGATAAAAAAATATCACCAGAAGATTTAAGAGAATTACTAAATGAATTAAAAGCAGCAGGAGCAGAAGCAATATCAATAAATGGACAGAGAATAGTATATGATTCATACATTGTAGAAATCGGTGGTGCATTTATAAGAGTAAATGGTGAAATGATAGTATCACCTTACGAAGTAAAAGCAATAGGAAATCCAACATACTTAGAAAGTGGATTATCAAAAAAACAATATGGATACATAGATACAAAGCAAGAAGAAGGAAAAGATGTAAAACTAGTAAGAAGCGACAATATAAAAATAAATAAATATACAGGGGATTTAAATTTCGAGTATGTAAAGGGGGAAGAATAATGATAGCAATAGCAATAGTTATAGGTTGCGCTCTTGGTGCAATAATAGGAATAAATATTCCGAATATATCTTATACATATTCTGGATATTTAGCAATTGCAATTGTTGCAGCATTAGATTCAGTCTTTGGAGGAATAACATCAGTATTAAAAGGCAATTTTGACTTAAAAGTATTTTTATCAGGATTCTTTGGAAATGCTATTTTATCAATGCTTTTAACATGGCTAGGTGTTAAATTAAACGTAGATATATATTTAGCAGCAATAGTAGTATTTGTAGGAAGAATGTTTACAAATCTAGCAATAATTCGTAGATATTATATAGATAAATGGAGTAAAACAGTAGCAAAAAAGGAAGAAATAAAAAATGAGAATGAGAAGAAAACCATGGGTTAGAGCAGAGCTTGCAGAAAGTGCATTTTTTATAGATAACCCACAAGAACTTATAGGTAAATGGCACAAAGCATTTAAAAGAAAACAACCTTTGCACTTAGAACTTCGGATGTGGCAAAGGAAGTTTTATTGCAAAACTTGCCAGCCAAAATCCACAAATAAACTATTTAGCAATAGATATAAAAAGTGAAGTATTAGGTTTAGCCAAAAGAAATATAGAAAAAGAATATTTAGAAAAGCACATGGAAATAGATAATGTGCTTTTAACTGCTTATGAAATAGAAATAATACAAAATATATTAAATAAAAAAGATAAAGTAGATAGAATATATATAAATTTTTGCAATCCATGGCCAAAGCCAAGACA
>CANQZZ010000153.1 GCA_947628465.1 uncultured Clostridia bacterium | reverse complement strand
GTAGCTATTGCTACTAAATTATTTTTATCATCATAAATTTCTAAGTCTCTATATGCAAATAAAGGAGTTTTTTTCCTACTCCAAGTATTTACTGTAATATAAGTATTCCATTTTGGTCTATAAAATACTTTTAATTTCCAATTTAAGATAAGCCATGCAAAACCAGTTTTATCTATATCATTTAAGCCAAATCCAAGGGAAGCACTATGAAGTCCTGCAACCTCTTGCATTAATCTTAAAATTCCTTTGTTGGATAATTCGTTATTTTCATTAATATCTAAAAAAGAAACATAAAAGTTTTTAGTAAAAACATCCATTATTATTCCCTCTTTCTATTAATAAAATATATCACAGATTAATAAGTTTTTCAATTTAAAATTTAATAGTTTACCCATATTAAAATATATTGTATAATAATTCTAAAGGAGCAATATATGAGCAAAATAGAATTATTATCGCCGGCTGGGGATTTAGAATGTTTAAAAGTGGCAGTACAAACTGGGGCAAATGCAGTATATTTTGGCGCTGAAGAATTTAATGCAAGAGTAAACAGTAGAAATTTTAATAAACAAGAACTAGTAGAAGGAATAGAATATGCAAAATTAAGAGGCGTAAAAACGCATCTTACTTTAAACATATTAATAAAAAATGATGAGTTTGAAGATGCGCTTAAATTAGTAGAGTTTGCATATAATGCAGGTATTGACGCTGTAATTGTTCAAGATTTGGGCTTAGCGAAAAAGATAATAGAGAATTTTCCAGATTTAGAAGTACATAGTAGTACACAAATGACAATATATAACTTAGATGGAGCAAATCAAATTAAAAAATTAGGTTTTTCAAGATGTGTACTTGCAAGAGAGCTATCAATTGAGGAAATAGAACATATATGCAGAAATACCAATATAGATATAGAGGTATTTATTCATGGTGCGCTTTGTATTAGCTATTCTGGGCAATGCTTAATGAGCAGTATGATTGGTGGAAGAAGTGGAAATCGTGGCAAATGTGCAGGAACGTGTAGACTTCCATATACTTTATTAAAAGACGGAAAAGAGCAAGAAAAAGGATATTTATTAAGTTCCAAAGATGTATGCACATTAGATATTATTCCAGAACTTATAAAAGCAGGAGTTAAATCATTCAAAATAGAAGGAAGAATGAAATCAAAAGAATATGTTGGAATTGTAACATCTATTTATAGAAAATATATAGACTTAGCAGAAAGCGGAAAAGAGTATATAGTAGATGAAAAAGATAGAGAAAAATTAATGCAAATTTTCAATAGAGGTGGCTTTAGCACTCGGATACCTAAAAGGAAAATTAGGAAAAGATATGATGTATACAGCCAAACCTAACCACATTGGAATATTAATTGGAAAAGTAATTGGATATAACAGCAGTAAAGGACATGTAAAAGTAGAGCTGTTAAAAGAACTAAATTTAGGAGATAGCATAGCTATAAATGATTCATCTTGCAAGATTTCTGAACTTATGCAAGGAAATAATAATATAAAAAATGCAAATGCTGGGCAAGTTGTAACAATAGGAAGAATAAAAGGAAAGATTTTAAAAGGAGATAAAATATATAGAACGGTATCAGATAAATTAAATAAAGAAATAGTGCAAATATCTAGTAGAGAAAACATTAAAAGACAAGTAATTGCAAAAATAATTTTAAAAGAAAATAATAATATAAAATTAGAGGTGCAAGACATTTGGAGTAAAATTACTTTAGAAAAAGAAGAACAAGTAATTGTAAAAAAAGCAGATAAGAACGGTATAAGTAAAGAAAGAATACAAGAACAATTAAGTAAAACTGGCAATACTCCATTTGAGATGCAAGATATACAAGTGATTTTAGATGACAATGTAATAGTTCCAATTAGTGCTTTAAACAATGTAAGAAGAAATGCATTAGAAGAATTACAAAACAAGCTGTTACAAAGCTTTAAAAGAAACAGAAAAATTGAAATTGATGCTTATAAGAAAAATAATAAAGTAGATTTAAATCCTAAGGTATCAGTATTATTAAATAGCATAAAAGAAGATATTAATTATGCAAATATCGCAGGAATTGATAATATATATATTCCTTTCAAGTTTTTCTTATCTAACAAGGAAAAAGTAGAAGAGATTTGCAAACATTTTAACACTTATTTGTTACTTCCCGCAATTACAAAAGAAAGCTACGAAAAATTAATTCAAAGCAATTTAAAAAACATATTAAAACAAAATATAAAGGGTATTGTATTATCAAATCTTTCTCATTTTGAACTTTTAAAAGGATATGAAGAAATTAAAAACTTAGAATTAGTTGCAAATTACACTTTGAATATTTCAAATAATGGTACAATAAAAGAATTAGAAAAAATGAAAATATCAAAATTTATTGTACTTCCTGAACTAGATAAAGAGGCTATCCAGAGTTTAAATGGCGACATTAAAAAAGAGGTAATTGTATATGGAAGAACTCTTTTGATGACATCAGAATATTGTGCGATAGGAACTTATAAAAATTGTAATGCTACATGTGAAAGGGGAGTCTATAAATTAAAGGACAGGATGGGCTTTGAATTTCCAATATATACTGATAGAGTAAATTGTAATAATTTAATATATAATTCAAAAATAACATCTATATCATGGAAAGATTTAAATGCAGATTCAATAAGAATAGA
>CANQZZ010000152.1 GCA_947628465.1 uncultured Clostridia bacterium | reverse complement strand
ATATAGAAAATTCTGAATTTTATATAAATGCTGATTCTATAATTTTTGCAATAGGATTAAAACCAGATAAGCAATTGCTAGAAAATCAGGGAATATCTGTAAGTGAAAACGGATTAGTAAGTGTAGATGAAAATAATATGACAAACATAGAAGGAGTTTTTGCGGGAGGAGATGTATCACAAAATAAAGCAACAGTTTGCAAAGCAATAGAATCTGGAAAAAAAGTAGCAAATAGCATAGACGAATGTATAAGCAAAAAGATGAATTAAAAATAGGGAAAAAGGGGCCAGCCCCCTTTTTCCCTATTTTTAGATATAAAGTTGACAAAGAAAAACAAACGTTCTATAATATTTATTGGTGGTAATATGGAAAGACAAATTATGCATATAGATGTAAATAATGCATTTTTATCTTGGTATGCAATTTGGAGATTAAAAAATGGAGAAGAAATAGATATAAGAGAAATTCCTGCAATTATT
This sequence comes from uncultured Clostridia bacterium, assembly GCA_947628465.1. The sequence continues at coordinate 2,205 of CANQZZ010000152.1, read as the reverse complement.
GGTGGAGATGAATCAAAAAGGTCTGGAATTGTTCTTGCAAAAAGTAATCTTGCAAAACAATTTGGAATAGTTACAGGCGAAACTATTTATCAAGCAAAAAAGAAGTGTCCAAATATTAAAATATTTCAGGGCGACTATAATGTGTATAGAGAATATTCGAATAAGCTATATAATTTATTATTAGAATATACAGATAAAATAGAAAGATATTCAATAGATGAATGCTTTTTAGATATGACAGAATATTTAATGAATGCAAGTCTAATGGATAAAGCAATAGAAATTAGGAAAAGAATAAATGAAGAATTGGGCTTTACTGTAAATATAGGATTAAGCTCAAACAAATTGCTTGCAAAGATGGCATCTGATTTTGAAAAGCCAAATAAAATACATACTCTATATCCAAATGAAATAAAAGAAAAAATGTGGTGCTTGCCAGTAAGAGAATTATTTATGTTAGGCAGGAAAACAACTCCTAAATTGTATAACATGAATTATAAAAACGATAGGAGATTTAGCAAATAGCGATGAAGAAAAATTAGTTAAAAAATTTGGAAAACATGGAAAAATGATGTGGGAATATGCAAACGGAATAGATTCATCAGAAGTTATATATAAGTCTGAACCACCTAAAAGTATTGGCAATTCTACAACACTTGCAAGAGATGTACAAGATATAGAGTCTTTAAATGAAATATTACTTGCTATTTCAGAGCATGTAGCATATAGATTAAGAAAGCATAATATGGTTGCAAGTACTATAAATGTAGGATTAAGAACTAATAATTTTAAAGACTATTCTCATCAAGGTAAATTAGATGTAGCAACGTCTAACACTAAAGATATTTATTCTAAAGCAAAAGAACTTTTAAAAGTAATGTATAAAGGTGAGCCTATAAGATTAGTATCATTGAAAGTAGACAAATTATCAGATAAAGATGAGACTCAGATTTCCTTATTTGATGCAGAAGAAAAAACAAAACAAGAAAATTTAGATAAAATAATAGATAAGTTAAAAGATAAGTATGGGTATACAACTATTACAAGAGCAGGAAAACTCGGAATTGAAAAAAATATAAGGTTTAAATAAAAAATTAATAAAAACTATTGATTTTTTAATATTATTTTAATAAACTATATGTACAATAAATTATCTTTAAATTTATAAAATAGAAGGAGTGTTTTTAATGAAAGAAAAAAATAGCAAAAAGGAAGAAGCAGTAAAAACAAAAAAATTTGATTTATTTAAGAAAAAAGAAATTTGGATTTCAGGAGTAATTGGATTAGTATTAGGTGGAGTTCTAATTTACTTATTAGGAATTGCTGGATTTCCAGGACTTGGACATGAATCTGTAATTAGTTTTAAAGGAGGAAATGTAAGAAAAAATCAAATATATAGCGAACTAGAAAAGAACTATCCAATTAGTTATATTCTAGAATTAGTAGATAAATCTATCTTAGATAAAAAGTATAAACTTACAGATGAGCAAAAACAAGAAGTAAATGACCAAGTAGAATCAGTTTTAAATACATATAGCTCATATTATGGTTATACAGAAGATGAATTTTTACAAGAAAATGGATTCGATTCTAAAGATGATTTTACCAAATATATGGAATTAGATTATAAAAGAAATCTATATTGTATAGATTACTTTAAAACTTTATTAGCAAAAGAAGACATTGATAAATATTATAATGACAACGTATATGGAGAAATTAACACAAAACATATATTAGTTAAAACTTCAGACGATGTAACAGACGAACAAGCTCTAGCTACAGCAAATGAAATTTTAGGAAAATTAAAAGATGGAAAAAGTTTTGATGAAGTAGCAGAAGAATATAAAGATAAAATAACAACAGAAAATGTTGATTTTGATAACTTTACAGAATCTTCATTAGAATCTGCTTATACTGACGCAAGTAAAAAGCTAGAAAAAGATCAATATACTGAGGAAGCTGTTAAAACATCTTATGGATATCATATAATATATTGCGTAGACAAAGCAGATAAACCAGCATTCGAAGAAGTTGAAAATGATATAGTAGAAGAATTATCAAGTAGCTTAGAATCTGCTGATCAATATATAAGATATAAAGCATTAATAAAACTAAGAGAAGAAAACAAGATTAAATTCAATAGTAAAGACTTAAAAGAAGAATATGATGAATATTGCAAACAAGTTGGTTATACAACAGAAA
>CANQZZ010000151.1 GCA_947628465.1 uncultured Clostridia bacterium | reverse complement strand
ACATTACTATTATTGTTATTACTAGTGCGATCAAGGTTATACCTCTTTTTGCTTTTAGTTTTTCTTTTGACATTTGTTTTCTGTCTCCTTTCTTTGGTTTCTTTAAAAGTATTTCCTGTTTTTTAATATTATGTTTCGCTTTATTTATACTTTGTGTTTATATAATACATCTTGATTTGTTTATTGTCAATAGTTTTTGCAAAATAAAAGAATACATCTCTTTCTGGTTGTTAGAGATGTATTCTTAATAATGCACATCTAATATCTTTCAATTATTATAAGTTCACTATTGTTTCCTTTAACTAATGAAAAATCTTTATTCCCTCCATTTTCTATTCTTTTCTTTTTAACTTTTCTATTAAATTCAAATGGTCTGTCTTTAATAATTTTCACTTCATCATCATTATCATAGTAATTGATATTTAAATAATATGGATCAAATAAATATGCAAATTCATCGTCTACCTTTGTAAGTAAACAATAATGTTCTACATTTTGATATACTCTAAGAATTGCTACTGCACCATTGCTTATCTTCTCTATTTCTTTGCTATATATAGATACATTTTCTTTATCTATGTAGGTACATTTGATATTCATACCTTTTTTTGGTGCGTTTTCAAGCCAATCGCTTAAAAATCTCATAGCATATATAGAAGTTCCGTCCTTTTCCAATTTCTCCATCTTTGTTTGTAGTATCTAATGTGTATTGCATTATAAATTTATATATTTCTGGCTCTATTTCACTTCTCTTAAATAAATATCTTAATGCATTTAAAAGAGTAGTTGTGCCACAATCATATTCCGTTAATTGATACTCTAATGGTGTTTTTGTATATTCATATTTTATTTTCTCCATATCATTCTCCTAATTCTTCTGCACATCTTTTACATCCTCAATGTGCTTTTTTTATATTTTTACTTTTTCACTTTCTTGTCCTTTTCCTAAATCAAATCTATATATAGCAACAATAGCAAATATTAATTCAAACATATTCAATGCTGTTTTATAGATACAAGCATCTGTATCAAAACCACATAAGTATATTTCATCTATTTTATTAGAATTTATATAACTAATTAATTCTTCGTTTAATGCAGAATATATATTTTTATTAATTACAAAATGTTTTCCTGTATCTATTGGAATATTTCTTCCTTCTACATTAATATGATTATACTATAAACTAAAAATAATGTAAATGTTTTACGTCCCCAATGCGCATAAAATTAATAGTTACATATTTTTTCTATTGTCTTTTTATATTGTTCCACTAAATTAATATAACTTTCTTCTGTTATGTATTCATCCACCTCGTGTGCTGTTACAGGTCCAGCACCTAATATTATTCTGTTTTTTGTCTGCATAAAGCTTGCCTCAGTTATAAAATTAGCTGTTTTTATTGTATCTACTAAATCGGTTTTATCGATAAATGGCTCTATTTCTTCAATTAAATTTATTTTACATTCGTATTTTTTTGAAAGATTCTCTATTTTTTCTTTTATTACTTTAATATGTTCCTTATTAGCTATTCTAAAATCTATACTGATTTCACAATTTGCAGAAACAGAATTTATTGAACTTCCACCACTTATTGTTCCAACATTCATTGTTGTATATGGTATTTCAAAACAACACTCTTTGTACTTTTTTATTTTATCATTATAAAATTTATCTAATTCTATTATAAATTTTACTGCATTCATATTTGCACTTTTCCCCTTTGCAGGATTACTTGAATGTGCTTTCACTCCCTTAAATTTTAATTCATATTCTAATAATCCTTTGCTACCTATTAATATCTGATTATTTGTTGGCTCTCCAAATAGCATTATCTCTGGAAATTTTTCTTTTGAATTCACAATATCATAAATCCCACTAAAGCTTATTTCTTCATCATATGTAAAATATAACTTCATACCATATTTTAATTTTGAGAAATCTATCTCTGAAACTGCATCTAATATTGCTGCAATTCCACCTTTCATATCACAAGTACCCAAGCCATATAATTTATTATCTATTTTAGTTAATTCAAACGGATTACTACCCCACCCCTCTATATATTCTACTGTATCTGTATGACCTAAAAAACCTAATTTTGCATTTTCTCCTATACTCATTATTAAATATTTTCCTTTATAGTCTGTTTTAAAATTTAACTTTAATAAATAATTTTCTATATAATCAAGTATTTTTTTATTTTCTTTATCTTGTATCGTATTAAATTTAATTAAATCACTTAAAATTTTGTAATCTTCCATTTTTTTCAACCTCCTTTAAATTATAATTTTTCTTATTTTATCGTCTGCTGTAATCTTCCCTTTTAATATAACTCTAATTATAATGTTATTTTTTATAGTTATTTTCGCTTCTAACAAATCTCCTGATGGCTGTTTTATAGCATATTTATTTGTCTTTTGTGTTAACCAACTTTCTACCATACTTACTGCTACTGTACCTGAACCACAAGCATTTTCGAAAAAAAACGTATCTATCATTCTTACCCATACAACTGGATATATTTTAATATATTCTTGTATTCTTTCTACAAACATTATTCCTACTGCATCATCTTTTAAATTATATTCATCTCCTAAAACTAATGCTGTGATATTTCCAGCTGGATTATATATCTTATATGATATATCCATATAAATTCACCTCTTATACAAAAAAACATGTATGAGATTTTTTTCACTCATACATGTTTAGCCTTTTATTTATTTCAAAACACGACTAATATGTATG
>CANQZZ010000150.1 GCA_947628465.1 uncultured Clostridia bacterium | reverse complement strand
TGTTTAAAGGAATAATGAAGAGCCTTAAGAATCTCCTCATGAATGGCAAAAATATATACACAAAATTTTTGTGATTGTTTTTGTTGTATATTCATGAAAGGAGGTTCTTTTTGTATACAATCATAAGATTATAAAAAGGAGAATTAGCGAAATGAAAATAAATGAATATGATTATTATAATAATTTAGCAAACTGGTCTTTTGACCATATAAATTATACAGAAGAAATATTAACAAATTGGATTTATGAAGAAAAAATAAAGGAACATATAAATGAATCTTCAAAAGTTTTAGATTTAGGTACGGCAGCTGGAGAAAAAGTTTTAAAAAATTTTCCAGATTGTGATGAAATATTAGGTACTGATTTTTCGAAAGAAATGATTAAATCAGCAAATAAAAACTTAATTAATAGTGGAAGAAAAAACATTACTTTTAGAGTTATGGACAATTTAAAAATGAATACACCTAATAATTATTTTGATTTAGTAACAGCACGCCACACAATAATTGATCCTGTGCAAATATATAAAACTTTAAAACCAGGAGGACATTTAATAGTAAGAGGCGTTGATAAATTGGATTGTTGGGAATTACACTATATGTTTAAAAAAGGTCAGGGATACAAAGATTTAAGGCCCATTAGTTTAATTGATTATGAAAATATATTAAATGCTGGCTTTAAAAATGTTGAATTGGTTCCAATTCATATAAGAGAGTATTATAAAACGAAAGAAGATTTATTAGCATTATTATTAAAAACGCCAATTTTGTTAGATTTTTCAGAAGAACATGAAAATAATAATTTAAAATTAGATATTGATATGGATTTATTAGACAAGTATATTAATTCGCATAAAACAAGCAAGGGAATTTTATTAATAAGAAGATATTATGGAATAACTGCAACAAAATAATCTCGAATTTTTGCAATAAATATGCGTTTATGTTAATAATAAATTTAATTAAAATTATTAGATGATATATTTAAATTATTTATGCGATGATAATGAAAAAGAAGAAACACAAGCATTAGTAAAATATAATAAAATAACTTTTTTACAAAAAGTTTTATATAAGATTAGAAATTTATTTAAAAAGAAATAAAATGTAGATTATGAATCAAGTAAAAGTTGTAATATTATTGTTACAGCTTTTATTTTACAATATTTGTAATTCTACTATTTTTATGGTATAATTATAAATGAAGTATTAATTTAAAGGGGAATATTTATGAACACCTTAGATAAGAGAATGATAGTATATCAAGCAATTTTTATAAATCCAGAGGATGTGGAAAAATTAATTGAAAGACAAGGAGAAAAATTACCAAAAGAGGTCAAGGACATGCATTGTACATTTAAATTTCAACCATCAAAGGAAGAAATTAAAAAATTTAGTGAATTACTTGGAAAAGACCTTGCATTAAAGATAGTTGGATATTGTTCAGATGGGAAAAATAGTGGATATGAAATAGAATTATCCCCTGAGCAAGATAAAGCATATACAAATGTCCATAATGTATATAAAGGAAAACCAGTTCCAGCAGTTAAAAAAACCACACCAAATATAACAGTATCAATGGAAGAAGGAGCAAAATCAGTAGATACTGGAATGTTACCATTTTCTAAAGAAAAATTTGAGCCTTTTATTATACATGGAAAAGCAGGATTTTTTACATTAAGAATAAAAAATAAAGAAAGAATATTAGAAATTATATATGAGCCAGTATTAAAAGAAAGTAAAGATACAGATAAGGCACAAGAACACACGAAATAAATTAATAGTATTATTCATATAAAGAGGCAGTTTTGAAAATTTGTTAAGTAAGAAAACCTGCAAAAGCCTTAAATTTAGCGAGATAGGACCTTATCTCAAAAAAATCCTATCTCTATTTGGTGCAAAACTTTGATAATAGACGGGTTTTATATATTATTTAAAAAAATATACATGTTTTAAAAATATGTATATTTTTTTGATTTTTTATACATATTTATTGAAAATATATAATTTTTATTACATATGAACTCTTAGAACAATTATTGACAATATTTGCATATTATTGTCAATAAAAATAATATAAAATTTAATATAGTTTTAAGAAATATTATATATTATTTAATAAAATTATTTATAGGAGGAATTAAATATGAAAGATAAAATAATGTTTTTAATTATTGGTGCTTTAATAGGTGCTATTATTACAACAGGTGGATTTTTAATTTATAATAAATCATTAAGTAATAATTCAACTCAACCTGAAATGATGCAAATGAATGGAAATGGACAGATGCAACTACCTTCTAATGACAATATGGGAGAGCCACCAACAAAGCCTGATGGAGATAGTAACGAAGAACCACCAGTAAAACCAGAAGATTTAAACAGTAACAATATTATAAATTAGGAGGAAAACATGAAAAAAAGTACGATAATTGAAATTATAGTTATTATAATTCTTGCAATTATTTTTGGAATATTATTGAAATATACATTAGATGTTATAAACGAAAATCATTCAAATAATATGATGAATGGTCAAGAAATGCAAAAACCAAATGGAGAAATGCAAGGTGAAATGATAGGAACAAATAGTAGTTCTATTTCTTATTCTGCATCCAAAGAAATAACTGATGATACAACAATAGAAGATGGAGAATATTCATCAGAAAAATCAGATGAAAATGCACTCTTAATAAATGGAGATATTGATGTAGCAATTTCTAATATTGAAGTAAATAAAACAGGAGATTCTGATGGTGGAGATAA
>CANQZZ010000149.1 GCA_947628465.1 uncultured Clostridia bacterium | reverse complement strand
ATATTCTTAGAGGATGAGCCAGAAGTAATTCTTAAAAAATTTAAAAAGGCAGTAACAGATTCAGAAAACAAAGTTAGGTTTGAACCTGAAAACAAACCAGGTGTAAGCAATTTAATGCAGATATATTCAGCAATTACTGGTAAGAAAATGGATGAGATTGAAAGCGAATTTGATGGTAAAGGATATGGAGATTTCAAAATGACAGTTGCAAATTCTGTTATTGATAGATTAAAACCAATACAAGATAAATACAAAGAACTATTAGAAAACAAAGAATACTTAGAAAAAATATATACAAAAGGTGCAGAAAATGCAAGAAAATTAGCATCTAAAACACTAGAAGATGTAAAACAAAAAATTGGAATTTTATAGGAGAGTAAAATGTTTGTAGATTATACAAAAATTATAATTAAATCTGGCGATGGCGGGAACGGAGCAGTTAGCTTCAGGAGAGAAAAATATGTAGCAGCAGGCGGACCAGACGGAGGAGACGGACGGAAAAGGTGGCGACATATATTTTGTTGTAGATTCAGATTCTAACACATTAATTAATTTTAGATATAATAAAAAATATAAAGCTGAAAATGGACAAAACGGAAGTGGAAACAGATGCTATCGGAAAATCAGGTGAAGATTTATATATTAAAGTCCCAAGGGGAACAGTAGTAAGAGACGCAGAGACTGGAAAACTAATTGCAGACTTATCAAAAGAAGGACAAGTTGAGCTAATTCTTCCAGGAGGACGTGGAGGAAAAGGAAATTCACATTTTGCTACATCTACAAGACAAGCACCAAGATTTTCGCAAGGACGGAGAAAAAGGAATAGAAAAAGAAGTAATACTTGAATTAAAACTTTTAGCAGATGTAGGCCTAATAGGGTTTCCAAGTGTAGGTAAATCTACAATTCTATCTGTAGTTACATCAGCAAAGCCTAAAATTGCAGATTATCATTTTACAACATTAGAGCCAAATTTAGGAGTTGTAAAAACAGAATATGGAGATAGCTTTGTACTTGCAGATATTCCAGGAATAATTGAAGGAGCAAGTGAAGGAACAGGATTAGGCCTAAGATTTTTAAGACATATAGAAAGAACAAGACTTCTTCTACATGTAATAGACGTGTCAGGTTCAGAAGGAAGGAATCCAACAGAAGATTTCAAAATAATAAACAAAGAACTAAAAAAATATAGTGAAAAACTAAGCAAACGAAAACAAATAATAGTTGCAAATAAAGTAGATAGCATGCAAGACGAGAGCTTATACAATAATTTAGAAAAACTAGCAAAAGAAAAAGATATAGAAATCTTTAAAATATCTGCTGTAACAGGAGAAGGTCTAAAAGAACTATTTAGCCATGTATCTAAAGTATTAAAAACTTTACCTAAAGAGGAATTAGAAGAATCCGAAGAAAAAGTAGTATATACATTAAAGGAAGAAGATGAAGGATTTAATGTAAGAAAAGAAGATGGTATGTATATTGTAGATGGACCTGCGATAGAAAAAATAATGTCAAGAGCAAATTTAGAAGATAACGAATCATTATACTATTTCCAAAAAAGTATAAGATTTTTAGGAGTAGAAGAAAGATTAAAAGCCATGGGAATAAAAGAAGGAGACACTGTAAAATTCATAGACTGGGAAATGGAATGGTTTGATTAAAAAATGATTGTATTGAAGGAAATACTAAAATGTAGTATTTCCTTCATTATTTTTATAAAAAAAGGAGAAAAATTAGAAACAACCTATTGACAATGAAAAATTAAAGATGTATTATTTAAGCATAAAGTATAAATAAAACGAAACATAATGTTAGTAAAACAAGGGAATACTTTTAAGGAAACAAATGAAAGGAGAAAAAAACAAATGTCAAAACAAAAATTAAAAACAAAAAGAGGTATAACCTTAATAGCATTAGTAATAACAATAATAATAATGTTAATATTAGTAGCAACAACAGTAACAGTAGCATTAAACGGAGGCCTATTTAAAACAGCAAAGAAAGCAACAGCTGATACCGAAGCAGCAAGAGAAGAAGAAAGCCAGCTTTCAAGTGGCAGAGTAAAAATCGATGGTTTATGGTATAATTCAGTAGAGGATTATAAAAATGGAGTCGAAGGAAAAATGACGGCATATAAAGAAGCAATAAAAGGTAAAGATTATTTAACAGAAAATGCAGAATGGACAGATGAAACAGGAACAGCAGTAATACCAGCAGGATTCAAAGTAATAAATGGTATAGAAAACAACCAAAAAGTAGAAAATGGATTAGTAATACAAGATGCAAGTGGAAATGAATTTGTATGGATACCAGTAACATTTACTAAAGAAGATGATGAGCAGCCAAATGAAGATGGATTATATCAAAGCTTTTTAAATGTATTTAAAAGAAGTAACTGGGATACGTATGAAAGGTCAAGTACTGCATTAGAGTCTTCATACACAGAACCATATTCAAGTGGATACTCTACAGAAGCAGAAGAATATAACAACATGATGAAAAGTGTGCAAAAAAACGGAGGTTTCTATATAGGAAGATATGAAGCAGGAAGTGTAAATAAAGATAATCCAGAAGAAAAGGTAGCAAGAACAGGTAAATCAAATGGAACAACAGGAGTAGTAGTAAAAAAAGACCAATACCCATACGTCTACGTGGGATGGGGCTCATCAATGAATGAAATTGATTCTGATATAACTTATAGTGATAAAGACCAAGGAAAAGGAGCAGTATATTTAAGCAAACATTTTTATGATAACAAGGATGTAGGAGTAGTATCGACC
>CANQZZ010000148.1 GCA_947628465.1 uncultured Clostridia bacterium | reverse complement strand
ATATCAGAAATAGCTTTTTCTTGAGTTAATACATTTGCATCATATTCAGGAAGATTAAATTCCTTAACATATCTTTCTCTTCTTTTTTCAGGCATCTCTGGAAGGCTTTTTCTAATATTTTCTTTCATTTCGTCTGTTATTCTAATTGTAACTAAATCAGGATCTGGAAAATATCTATAATCTTGTGCGTCTTCTTTATCTCTCATTGGGAAAGTTTTTCCAGATACATCATCCCATCTTAATGTCTCTTGCTCTACCTTTCCACCATCTTCTAAAACTCCTATTTGTCTTTCTGCTTCGTAATCTATTGCTCTTACTATTGACCTAAATGAATTCATGTTTTTCATTTCTGTTCTTGTTCCAAACTTGCTTGCGCCTTTTTTTCTAACAGACACGTTAACATCTGCACGAAGTGACCCTTCTTGCATTTTACAGTCTGATACTTCAATATATTCTAGTATAGATTTTAGTTTTTTCAAATATAAGTCTACTTCTTCACTACTTCTTAAATCAGGCTCTGATACTATTTCTATTAAAGGAACGCCTGCTCTATTTAAGTCTACCAAGCTTCCTCTTCCATAATCATCATGATTTAATTTTCCTGCGTCTTCCTCAATATGTATTCTTGTAAGACCTATTTTTTTCTTTTCACCATTTACTTCTATTTCTACATACCCATTTGTACAAAGTGGCATATCATATTGTGATATTTGATAAGCTTTTGGAAGGTCTGGATAAAAATAGTTTTTTCTATCATTTTTACTTACATCTGCTATTTCACAATTTGTTGCAAGTCCTGCTTTTATTGCATACTCAACTACTTTTTCATTTAAAACTGGAAGTGTACCAGGCATTGCCATACATACTGGACAGCAATGAGTATTTGGCTCTCCTCCAAACTCTGTAGGACAAGAACAGAATATTTTTGTCTTTGTAGATAATTCACTATGAACTTCTAGTCCTATAACTATTTCATAATCTTCGTTTGACATAGATTTCCTCCTTATTTTTTAAATGTTGGCTTATAATTTTCTCTAAATTTTGTATTTTGCTCATAAGTATATGCTGCTCTAATCAATGTTTCTTCATCAAAATGTTTTCCAATTAATTGCATACCAATTGGCATACCAGCTTTATCTACTCCGCATGGTACTGAAATTCCTGGAAGTCCTGCAATATTTACTGTTACTGTACAAAGGTCTGCTAAGTACATTTCTAATGGATTATTTGATTTTGAACCTAATTCATAAGCTACTGTTGGTGAAGTTGGTGTTAATAAAACATCATATTTTTCAAATAATTTTTCAAATTCTTTTCTAATTATTGTTCTTACTTTTTGTGCCTTTTTGTAATATGCATCATAATATCCAGATGAAAGTACATAAGTACCAAGAATTATTCTTCTTTTAACCTCTGGTCCAAATCCTTCACTTCTTGAATTTCTATATATATCTTTTAATGAAGTAAAGTTTTGTGTGCGATAACCATATCTAATTCCATCAAATCTTCCAAGATTTGAACTTGCTTCTGCACAAGCAATTATATAATAAACTGCTAATGATTCATCCGCAATATCTAATGAACATTCTTCTACTATTGCTCCCATTTCTTCATATTTTTTTATTGCTTCTTTTACAGATTCTTTTACTTCTTCGTTTATTCCATCTCCAAAATATTCTTTTGGAATACCAATTTTTAAGCCTTTTACATCTTCTTTTAAGGCTTTTGTGTAATCTTTTTTCTCAACATTTGCTGATGTTGAATCTTTCTCATCATGACCTGTAATTAAGTTTAAAAGCATTGCACTATCTCTTACATCTTTTGTAATTGGGCCTATTTGGTCAAGTGAAGATGCAAATGCAACCAATCCATATCTTGATACCAAACCATACGTAGGTTTTAGACCAACAACACCACATAAAGAAGATGGCTGACGAATTGATCCACCTGTATCTGAGCCTAATGCCCATGGCACCATATTTGCAGCTACTGCAGCAGCAGATCCACCACTTGAGCCTCCTGGTACTGTATTTAAATTCCAAGGATTTCTTGTCTTTTTAAATGCAGAATATTCAGTTGAAGCTCCCATAGCAAACTCATCCATATTTAGTTTTCCTAAATATACCATATTTTCTGCATTTAGTTTTTCTATTACTGTTGCATTATATGGAGCAACAAAGTTTTCTAACATTTTAGAACTACATGTTGTTTTAGTTCCTTTAATACACATATTATCTTTTATTCCTATTGGAATACCTGCAAATTTTGTATTTCTTTCTTTAATTGTTTTTACTTTTTCTAAAGCTTCTTCATCTGAAATATTTACAAAAGCTTGTACATCTTTTTCTTTATCATTTATTCTGTCAATATAACTTTTAGTTATATCTTCTAAAGTTATTTCATTATTATCTAACTTTTCTAATAATTCATGAACAGTCAATTCATAAAGTTCCATTAAAATTCTCCTTTCGTTTTTTTATATAACCTTAGGGATTTTAAACATATTATCCTCTTTCTCAGGTGCATTTTGTAATAGACTATCTCTATCTTCAAATACTTTTATTTCATCTTTTCTGAATACATTTGTATTATTTGCAACACCTATTGATTCTTCTACATTTTCTGTATCTACTTTGTTTAAGATATCTACAAAGTTTAATATGTCTTGTAAATTTTTTGCATATTCATCAATTTCATTATCTTTAATATTTAAATCTGCAAGTTTTGCAATATGCAAAATTTCTTCTCTACTAACTACCATAAACCTTCTCCTTTTTTTATATAAACATTAATGCAATTATTATATAATCTTTTTTAAAAGAAAACAAGACATAAAGCTTATTTTTTATTTACAAATTTTTGGTAAATTAGTTATTGCAAATTTATTTATTTTATAGTAAACTTGTATTATTAATTTATATATTAT
>CANQZZ010000147.1 GCA_947628465.1 uncultured Clostridia bacterium | reverse complement strand
ATTATTATGAAGATGAGCATATCGCAATAATAAAAGATATAAGCAAAAATGAATATTGGCAGGTATACTTTAAACCATTAGCGGTTAGAGAAATAATAGAGTGGTTTAATAAAAATAGAGATGAAATATACTATGAAGTACAATATGTTAAAAATACTAAAAATGGCAAAAAAGGTGAAGTAAAAGAAAGAGGATATAAAATAGAAAATATCTGTTATAAAACAATTTAAAATCTAAAAAATTTTTTTCTGTAAGCAGTTCGCTTATAAATTTCCAAAAAAAGAAGGTAATAAAATGATATCAATAGTAAAAAGTATGTGTTTGCATGGCTTAGAGGGATATTCAATTGAGGTGCAAGTAGATGTATCAGGAGGACTTCCAGGGTTTGAAATAGTAGGACTTCCAGATACAAGTATAAGAGAAGCAAAAGAAAGAGTAAGAACAGCAATAAAAAATTCGGGTTATGAATTACAAAGCAGAAGAATAATTGTAAATTTGGCTCCAGCAAACACGAAAAAAGAAGGCTCATATTTAGATTTGCCTATAGCAATAGCAATTCTTTTAAATATAGGTGAAATACAAAATCAAAATTTGGAAAACACCATATTTATAGGCGAATTATCACTAGATGGGAAAATCAATAAAATAAATGGAGTATTACCAATATGCATAGAAGCAAGGCACCTAGGAATAGAGAAGGTTATTGTACCTTACGAAAATAGTAATGAAGCAGCAATTGTAGAAGGAATAGACGTAATAGGGGTAAAAACATTAGAAGAAGTAGTAAACTATTTAAATGGTGGAATTGAATTAAAGCCTAATAAAATAGATGTAAAAGAATATTTTCAGAAAAACAATAAATATTTATTAGATTTTTCAGAAGTAAAAGGACAAGAAAATATAAAAAGAGCACTAGAAGTATCTGCAGCAGGAGGGCACAATTGCCTTCTAATTGGAAGTCCACGGTTCTCGGTAAAACTATGATGGCAAGAAGAATACCAACAATTCTGCCAGATTTAACATTTGAGGAAGCCTTAGAAACAACAAAAATTCACAGTATAGCAGGAACTCTTCCGAAAGATACACCAATAATTACAACAAGACCATTTAGAGCACCGCATCATACAGTATCGGCAGTATCACTTGCAGGTGGTGGAAAAATTCCAAAGCCGGGAGAGATAAGTTTAGCACATTATGGTGTGCTGTTTTTAGATGAATTACCAGAATTTAATAAACAAACATTAGAAGTATTAAGAGGACCATTGGAAGATAGAGTAATTACTATAAGCAGAATCAATGCAACACTAACATATCCATGCAATTTTATGTTAGTTGCTTCAATGAATCCATGCCAATGTGGATATTATGGCTCAAAAGAAAAAGAATGCACTTGTTCTCCACAGTCTATTTCAAGGTATATGAATAAAATAAGTGGACCTTTGTTAGATAGAGTAGATATTCAAATAGAAGTAACACCAGTTAAGTACCAAAAATTAGATGATGATGGAGATATAGAAACTTCTAGCCAAATAAGAGAAAGAGTAAATAAAGCAAGAAAAGTACAAATAGAAAGGTATAAAAATGAAGGTATATATTCAAACGCAGAACTTACACCAAAACTTACACAGAAATATTGTAAATTGGATGGACCAAGCAGAAATCTTTTGCAAAAAGCATTTGAAAAATTAGGATTAAGTGCAAGAGCATATGGAAGAATTTTGAAAGTTGCAAGAACTATTGCGGATTTAGAAGAAAGCACTGATATTACACAAAAACATATTGCGGAAGCTGTGCAATATAGGAGTTTAGATAAAAAATATTGGAAAAATTAGAGGAAAAAATGGAAGAATTTATAGAGATAAATGTAAGAGATGAAATGTATCCAAACAAATTAAAACAAATACAAAGCATACCAAAAAAGTTATATATGAGAGGTAACTATAGCTTACTTAATAAAACTGCAGTTGCAATAGTAGGCTCAAGAGAGTGTACGAGCTATGGATTTAGAATGGCATATGAATTTGCAAAAGAATTATCAAAAAAGGATATATGTATAATAAGTGGCCTAGCAGAAGGAATTGATACAGCATCGCATCTAGGTGGAATGCATCAAATTGGAAATACAATTGCGGTGCTCGGAACAGGTCTTAATAATATTTATCCAGAGGAAAATAAACTTTTAGCAGAGTCTATTATAAAAAACAATGGACTTATAATTACTGAATATGGACTATATGGAGAAGTAAATTCTCAAAATTTTCCAAGAAGAAATAGAATAATGAGTGGACTCGCAGATGGCATATTAGTGATAGAAGCAAAGAATAAAAGCGGAACATTAATTACTGCAAGACTTGCAAAAGAACAAGGAAAAAAACTATTCTGTTTGCCTGGTAATATTGATATAAAAAACAGTAGCGGCACAAACGAATTAATAAAATCAAGAGCCAAAATTGTAACAAATATAGACGATATATTAGAGGAAATAGAAGTAAAAATAACGGACAAAAAAGATACACCTCAAATAAATGATGAATATAAAAAAGTATATGATGTAATAACTAATAGCCCAATTAATATAAATCAAATATGCAAAAAGGCAAATGTTTCAATAGCAGAAGCAAATCAAACGCTTACAATGTTAGAAATAGAAGGCGTAATAAAAAGTCTTCCAAATAATGAATATATGAAGGAGTAATAATGTATATAAAAAAAGAAATTGGAAATTTAGGAGAACAAATAGCAGCTCGATATCTAAAACAGAAAGGCTATATAATTTTAGATAAAAATTTTGCTTGCAGACAAGGTGAAATAGATATAGTTGCATTAGACAAAAATGAAATAGTATTTGTTGAAGTAAAAACAAGAACAAGTAATAAATTTGGAATGCCTTCAGAAGCAGTAAATGCGATAAAGCAAAAACACATGTTACAAACAATTAAATATTATTTATACATTAGAAATTTAAG
>CANQZZ010000146.1 GCA_947628465.1 uncultured Clostridia bacterium | reverse complement strand
TTATTTATTTTAACCACCCTTAATGTTCTAAGAGCTACATACTTTATTTGCAAAATATGTGCTTTATTATAATATCACATTAAAATGTGGCTTGTCAACAATTTGTAAAAATTTTTTCATTTTTTTGCATTAATATTTTTTAATGCTTGTTTTTTCTTATTTAAAACAGGTTAAAAGTTATATATGTAGTTCAAATTTATTTAATATCAGCACATTTTAATTATTACTTATTCCATAAGACATAACTCCATCTTGCCCCTCCACCGCCGAACCATCCGCTAATTCAATGTCAGGCTTTAAAGAAACTACAGGGCGAACGCCATACGAGTCGTCACGTGAACCGATTCTAGAAGTCCACACAGGGTCGTATATTACTCTTCCAAGTAACACAAAGTGAACACCCCACATCGCATTGCTTTGTCCACACAAGCACGTCGAAGCAAGCCAATATGATTCTTTTGCACCAGACGAATTCTCAAATATCATTTTATATGCTGGGCCTGTGGTTTCTATTCCTACTGTTTCTCCGGAACTATTTTTAGTCAATGTGTTTGGATAATAATCATATTCCGTATTTTCTACTGTTAGTCCTTCACTTCCTAATGTTTCTCCATCTGGTGGCATTGTGAATGTTGTATAATTACTTGTTTGGTCTATATTTTTCTTTATTCCTTCATTATCGTCATATTTTACTTTAGAACCACTACCCGCACTCCATGTGTATTTTACCTTGTTTCCATATTCATAAACTTTTCCTGAGCCATATCTATTGGTATGCTCTGTGTCACTATCTATGTCTTCTTGTGTTGGATTTCTTTTTCCTGTATATAATGGATTGTATCCTGTTATATTATTTATATCTTCTACTCTTATGCTTCTTATACTTTCTGCATAATCTTCATTTAAATAATATTCACAAGCTTCATCTAGTATTTCTACACAGCCTTCCCCTTTTTCTCCCCAGTCTTCTCCATATAATGTTACTTCACCTACATCTGAATCTGCCATTAGTAATAATCTTCCTTTTTCTACTCCCAATACTCTCCATTCTGTGTCTGGAGATTCATCTGTTGTATAGTCTACATAGTCTCCTATGTTTAATGTTTGCTCTCCTCTTGTTATCGTTATATTTCCACTTGCATCTTTTTCTTCTATCCAAGCTTCTGGTCCTGTTACTGCATCTCCTTGATTTTCTGATTCATTTCCTGTTATATAATCTTCTATTGAGTCATACCATACATTGTTGATTTGTACTCTACCTCTTGAAAGCTGGCTTTCCTCTTCTCTTGCTATTTCTGTATCAGCTGTTGCTTTCTTTGCTGATTTAAATAATCCTCCGTTTAGTGCTACTGTTACTGTTGCTACCACTAGTATTAACATTACTATTATTGTAATTACTAATGCTATTAAGGTTATACCTCTTTTTGTTCTTAATTTTTCTTTTGACATTTGTCTTTCTCTCCCTTCATTTGTTTATTATTTTTTTCTTTTTTGCAACTATATTGTTACTAAAACAACCTACTTGTTAATATTATGTTTCGTTTTATTTATATCTTGCTTTTAAATAATACATCTTTGTTTTTTTCTTGTCAATAGATTGTTTAATTTTTTTGTTGCATTTCAAATGAAAGGTTAAGTATTTTTTAAATTAAATCTCTAATTTTAATTATAATATCCCGTTTATTTTTTCTAAAAATCTTTTTATATCTGGTTTATTAATTGTTCCGTGTTTCTTGTGCACATATTCAGAGTTTTCAAAATCAATTTGCCACTCCCAAACTACATAAGAATCTTTTTCATCTAAATCCTTTTCTAATTCAAGTATAAAAAATCTTGGTATTTTCTGTGTTATAGCAATACTTACATAAAAAGCTTGTCCATCATCAGTTATAGGTTTAGGCATAATAAAATTAAATACTTTTACATCATTATCTAAAGCAGAATATGATATTTGAAAATCATCTGGCTTTACTTGTCTTTCCATATCTGTGATATCAATATCGTCTTCATATTCTAATTCCTGCTTTGTTTCTTTCCATAACTTACAAAAATATTCTTTTATTATGTCTGGTCCTTCATTTAGTAATAAAGTCATTTTTTCCCATTCTTCAAATACTAAATCCCTTATTTTTTCATTTGCCAATGTATAATTAATACTTGATTTTTCACTCATTTTTTCTCACCTCTTATATGGTTTTATTTTATATTTTTATAATACCATAGTATCTTTTTAAAAAAAGATTTTAACAGTGTTTTAGTAAGTATTAATATACATAAATTAATCCATAATTTGGAATCCCATTTGTTTTTGTAGCTCTATATCAATTTTTTTTCTAACATATAATCCATTTGCTTTGCAATAATTTTGAATAGCTCTTTCTGTTTCTGCTCCAAATTTTCCATTTGGAGTACTTTCAAAAAAGCCTAGAGATTTTAATTTTTTTTGAATTTCCATTACATCTGATCCATACATTCCTGATTTCAAATTCCTTAAACCTTTTCCAAAAGGACCATATACTCCGGTCTACTATTGTGACTTTTGTTCCTATTGGTATTATTTTATAAAGCTCAGCTACTTCGCTATTATTCATCCTTATACATCCATGAGAACTAGCCCATCCAACTGAATATGGGTCTAGAGTTCCATGTATTCCAAATTGCCCCCATGGAACATTAAGACCCATCCAGCTTCCGACCAAAACCTTCTCCCCATTTTGCTTTTGAAATAATTTTCCATGTTCCTATAGGCGAAGGTGTTGACCATTTTCCGCCTGAGCATTTATATATTTTTATTAATTCATTATCTTGAAATAGAAATAACTTAGAATCTTCAACGTCAACTAATATTTTATATAAATTATTTTTCATATTTGAGGTTTCGATTGTTTTTTGAGGTAAATTTTCTTTTATTAGAATTAATGTGCTAATAATGATTGTGATTATTAAAAATATTTTTAAAATTGTTTTTAAATTATAAACTTTTATCATAATTAATTATATTTAAAAAAGCATAATAAATG
>CANQZZ010000145.1 GCA_947628465.1 uncultured Clostridia bacterium | reverse complement strand
TGAAGAAAAAAGCAATAATCGCAGTAATATCTGTAATAATAGTTGTAGCAATAATAGTTGGAACATTTATAATATTAGACAATAAAAAAAGTGAAAATTTGGATGAAAAATTGAAACAATATTATGCTTATTTGAATGAGCATAATTACGAAGCAATGTATGAAATGGTAATATTAGATAATAATATTTCAAGAGATTACTATTTATCACGAAATAAAAACATATATGAAGGAATAGATGCAAAAAACATAAAAATAGAAATTAAGTCAATTGAAAAAGAAAAAAAGGTAGTAAAAATTGCATATAACACAAAAATGGAAACTAGCGCAGGAAGTATTAGTTTTGATAATACAGTAGAATTTATAAAAGATGAAGATAAAGAATATAAAATTAATTGGTCATCAAATTTGATATTCCCAGAGCTTAATAATGAATATAAAGTAAGAGTTGGAAAGATTCCTGCAAACAGAGGGAAAATATTAGATAGAAATGGTAAAATTCTTGCAGAAAATGGAGAGGAAAATAGGAGTTATCCATATAAAGAAGTAGCATCTCATATAACAGGATATGTGCAGAGCATTACAGCTGAAGAGTTAGAGAATATGCAAGATAAAGGATATACGAGTACTTCAAAAATAGGAAAAACAGGTGTAGAAAAAGTATATGATGAAAGATTAAGAGGAGAAGAAGGCGTAAAAATATATATTGAAAATGAAGCAGGGCAAGAAATAAGCACTCTTGCAACTAAAGAAGGAAAATCAGGAGAAAATATAAAGCTTACAATTGATATTGATTTGCAAACTAAAATATATGAAAAATCAAAGGATAGTGAAGGATTCTTTGTAGTAATGCATCCTAAAACAGGCGAAATTTTAGCATTAGTTAGCACGCCATCTTATGATGCAAATAAATTTATAACAGGTATGACAAACGAAGAATGGGATGCTTTAGCAAATAATGAGGCAAAACCACTATATACAAGATTTACAGAGAAATGGTGTCCGGGTTCTACATTTAAACCAATAACAGCAGGAATTGGACTTACAAGTGGTAAACTTTCGACAAATGATGAATTTTATTACACAGGACTTTCTTGGCAAAAAAATGAGTCTTGGGGAGACCATAAAATAACAACACTTACAGCGTATAGTGGCAAGAAAAATCTAAAAAATGCAATAATATATTCAGATAATATTTATTTTGCACAAGCAGTATTGAAAATAGGGGAAGAAACATTTACTAGTGGACTAGATAAAATAAAATTTAATGAAGATATTGGCTTTGAATTGGGACTTGCAAAATCACAATATTCAAATTCAGAAAGTATAACGAGCGAAAGTATACTTGCAGATAGTGGATATGGACAAGGGCAAATTTTAGTAAATCCAATACATATGGCATCAATTTATTCAGCATTTGTAAATGACGGAAATATGATAAAACCATATTTGGAATATAAAGAAAATAAGCAAGCAGAATATTTAGTAGAAAATGCTTTTTCAAAAGAAGCAGCAAATACAGTAAAGGAAGCATTAATAGAAGTGGTAGAAAATCTAAATGGAACAGGTCATGACGCACGAGTAAATGGAATAACATTAGCAGGAAAAACAGGAACAGCAGAACTAAAAGCATCAAGCAATGATACCGGAGATACTCTAGGTTGGTTTAACTGCTTCACAACGGATGCTGATATAGATGACCCTATGTTAATAATAAGCATGGCAAAAAATAAAAGAAGCACATACCTAAAAGCGATAATTAAAACATTATTTGAATAAAAAATCAACAAAATAATTAACATAACTTGAAAAAATATATTAAATGTTATATAATCTATGCATTACTGAAACCTTATCAGTAATAAATAAATTATTGGTATTGTAATACCAAGGAAAGGAGAGTTTTTCATGGCCAATTCTAATGCTATCATAATTTATGGTGGCGGATTGGTGGACCCTTCAAAGTATGTATTGATGCGGTTAGGTAAAAATTTATCACAATATTATGATAAAATTTTTATCGGCTCATACAGCTTTGAAAGCCTTTTTACACCAAAGTTCATTCATGAATATAATGAAGAACTGGTGCAAGAGGTAAAAGGTAAGCGCGGCACTTACTTTGGAACGTGCAGGGGCATTGATTTGTGTAATCCAACTTTGTTTGGTAAAGCAATTAACTGCTTAAAGGAACGTAATATCTGCACAATTGTTGTAGCAGGAGGAGATGGTAGCTCAAGGCAGGTTGCAGAAACAAGTGATGCTTTTAAGAAGGAAGGTATAAACATTATTTTCCCGATACCGCTTACTATTGATGGTATTAATGGAGGAATTTCCATTGGTATCAAGGAAGCAGTAGCAGAAAGCATCAGGCAGATTGAAAACATTGTCTCAACGTCTTTGAACACAAGAGACAATGGAGAATTCGGAGTTGTGATAGCAGAACTCCAAGGAAGAAATCGTGATGATATAATTGCGAATGTTCTGCAAAGTTTTTATAAAAGCCAAAAAATTGCAGATTTCGATTTTTGCGATATTCTTCTGAAGGTTGTTCCTGCAAACTTCGAAACAGATGAGGATAAGTTAATTAATCAAGTTAACAACTCATCTAAACGGACCCTTATTCTTATAAGTGAGGGAGCAAAAGAAAGAAACAAAAATCTTTCTATAAGTGAACTGACTAAAAGAATAAACAGAAAAGTCCGTACAACAGTTATTGGACATCAATCTCAATCCAATAATATGACAAGTGAAAGTAACGTTTTAGCGTACAACCTATTAATTGATAGGATTTGTTGTATCATTGGAGTGCTACCGTTCGATTCATATTGCTTAGCTGTCAATGATGGTTCAATTTCAAGGCAACCAATTGATTACTTTGCAAAACTGAATCCACGCAAAGGTCAAGAGGCGCAATTGTCAAAGTATATGTCTACACTACTTGGCATATATATGGCAAAATGAAAAATTCAAACGTGCATAAGGCAGACTTTATTTAGTCTGCCTTATGTGCTTTTTATTTGCATAAAAAATCTCAAAACTGGCAAAAATATGTACGAAATACATATTTTAAGAGGTGGAGATTTTGAATAA
>CANQZZ010000144.1 GCA_947628465.1 uncultured Clostridia bacterium | reverse complement strand
TTAATAAAAAGACTATCTACTGTTTTTTCAAATTCATTAACTTTTTGTATTTCATCTAAAAATATATATGTTTTTTTCCCTTTTACCAATTTTGATTTTAAATATTCATATAATTCTTTTCTGTCTTGTAATTCTTCATAGTCTGCATCTTCAAAATTAATTGATATAATTTGATTTTTTTCTATTCCATTTTCTTTTAAATAATCTTGAAATAATTCTAATAAAGTAGATTTACCACATCTTCTAATTCCTGTTATTACTTTTATAATCTGTTCATCTTTGAAATTTTTTAATATAGATAAATAATTTTCTCTTTCTATTCTCTCCATAAAATTTCCTCCAACTAGTTTTATTGTGAATACAACAAGGTTGTGGGGTACCCACTTGCAATCTTTAATTGCATTAGTGGATACTGTTCTTATTATACTCTTTTTTATTATTATAGTCAAGTTTTTTCAAAATTATGAAAAAACTTTTGAATTTTTCAAAGTTCTTTCATAATTTATATAACAGTTTTAATGTTTATAAAAAGATAAAACGACTATAAATAACAATAGCCGTTTATTAAAAAATACTTTCAAATTCTAATGGGACTATATCTTCATATAATAATGTAAATTGTGAATTAACTTGTCTATAATCATGATAATGTCCAAAATACCATTTCTTAAATTCGCTTTTTTCTGATATCTCTTGTAAATAATCTGTTAAACCATCTTTTTTATATGATGGGTTTAATAGTGTTTGTATATTTGTGGGGCAACAATGAGTAATAATATAGTCTACTTTATAATTTACTTTTTCTAAATTTTTTATTCCATTTTTCATTTCTTTTTCAGTTGGTAATTCTAAATCCCACCATGAATAATTTCTTATTCTAAAATATGCTCCTCTTTTGCGATATTCGTATATTTTTTCTTCTTCATCTAGATTTAATATCCCATCTTGTATGTCATGTGATCTTGCACCACCAAATGCAAAGAATTTTTTATTGTCTATATTAAATATTTCTCCTCTCATCAAATGAAATACAGAATCTCTAATTTTATGTACTTTGCCTCCATACCATTCTTCTACTGGGTATCTATATAATCTTTCAAAATTTTCATGATTTCCATCCACAAATAAGGTAGTAAAATTTTTTTCATTTAACCAATCTAGCCAATATTTTTCATACATACTTTCTACTATGTAATTCCATACTCCACCAAAATCGCCACAAATAATTACATAATCATCTTTGGTCATTTCATTTTGTATTGGAAATTTATCTTCTTCAAATCTTGAAAAGTCTGCATGTGTGTCGCCTGTAATATATATCATTTTATATCTCCTAAAATAGTATTATAAAAACTTACTTCTCTATGTTTTTAAAAAATATTTTGTTGTTTCTGTAATATTATAATATCCTTTACTTTTTGTCAATATCGTTTACTTATAGATACCTTAAAAAATATGGAAAAGTTTATAAATTCTGTTATATATTTTTATACTATTTGTTAAAATCTGTAATATTTTTATTTCATTTTTTATGTTGATTTTTCACATTTCCAGTAACAAAAATTCACCATTGCCACATAGATAATTTGTTTATTGAATTATAATTAATACATAATAAATTTTCCTTTAGATAAATCTGATGCTTTTTGTTTGTACTTTATCGCATTTTCTCCTCTACTTACTATTGTTCTCAGTAGCTCTATATAATCAAATATCTTTGAAGTATCTATTGACATACTTATTACAGACCCCTTATGATATGTACTTTTTATACTTACTGATCCATTATGTCTTTTTATTGCGGTATCCCCAGATATAATTGTAAAACTTCCATTTAATTCATCGCATATCTGAGATGCAACAAATAGTCCAAATCCACTGTTTTCATCTTCTTGAGAATATTTATTTGTATAACTTTCCGTAATTCCTGGCTTCAAAGCAAATTGAATCGCTTTCTCATCATTTTCAATTAATGATCCATATTTTCTTTTAAGACTCTGTTTATATCCAATTCCTTCATCTAATATTGCTATTTCTGCATAGTTTTTATTTTGCCAATTCTGTGCACATATCCATGCCTCATCAACTTTTCCGTGTTCTTGGCTATTTCTTATAATTTCTCTAATCATATATGTAAATAACTCTTCTAATTGTTTATTTTTCTGAGCTAACACTCTTGCCAAGTTTCGAGATTCATATTCAATATACCTTAATGGATTCATATATTGAAAAACCATATTTTTCCTATAATTAGTAAAATTAATTCTTGTTATTGGTACATAGTTATTACTACCACTGGCTTCTCCTGGTAATTTACCAAAGCTAATATTTTCTGATATAGATCTAAAAAATCCCATATGTGCTGCATATTTTATACTATTAGCCTCTTTATTTAATTTAATTAAAAAATCTTTATTAGAATTTTCTTTTCTGGTTGTCTTAATCGAATTTTCCATTAGCAACATTCCCAATGGAGAACATGAAACATTATCATCAAATTTTAAAACTATACTTTCTTGCATATTGCTCGATATGTTCCTTAATTCTTTTGCTAAGTTTATTGATGTGTACTCATCTATATTAGGTATATATTTTTCCATTTCATATAAAAAGAAGAGCAGCCTTATTTTGCTCTTCTTTTGTAACAACTCCTATTCATTATTATAATCTTCGCTTTCTTCTGCAACCTTTGCTAAATTTTGCTTGTTTTCATCTTTTATTTTATATATTATTCCTATATTATCTCCTGTTGAGCTATTTACTCCAAAGTATTTTTCAAAGAATTTTAGTACCTTTTCTATAATTGTTTGCTTTTTTTCTGCTCTATTACCTCCTCCAAATCTTCTCATTGGTGGAAGTATTTTTTCTATATCAGTTCCATTCGTTTTAACTTGTCCATCTCTAAAAGAGTTATTTATAAATTTTCTTGTTTCCTCTTCATTTAGGTTTTCTTCTTCAATTAGGCTCTTTAAATCTATTTCTTCTTGTTCCTTAACAAATTTCTGCCAATCATCATTAACATTTGTATCAGCATTTATTTTTTCGATAAATCCATTTATTAAATCTTTCTTTGAACGAAGTGCTAAACTTGATTTTATTGCTTTATCAATAGTTCCA
>CANQZZ010000143.1 GCA_947628465.1 uncultured Clostridia bacterium | reverse complement strand
TCTTTTTTAGTCATAAAATTATCTATTGGATCATCTTGGTTATCTCTTGATAATCTATAATCTTTATTTGTTACAATTCCTAAAAACTTCCCATTTGAAGTTCCATCATCAGTAACCATAACTGTTGAATGTCCTGTTTTTTTAACTAATGCTAAAACCTCTTTCAACGGTGTTCCTGCTTTAACATTGGAATCGCTTATAACAAATCCGGCTTTATGTTTTTTTACATGGTAAACCATTTCAGCTTGAGCTTCTATTGATTGAGACCCAAAAATAAAAGCAAGTCCTCCTTCTCTAGCTAGTGCAATTCCCATTTTTTCACCTGAAACAGATTGCATTATTGCAGATACCATAGGAACGTTTGCATAATACTTTGCTTCTTCTCCTTTTTTAAATTTAACAAGTGGAGTTCTAAGTGATACATTTGCTGGTATACATTTTTCTGTAGTTAAATTTGGTAATAATAAAAATTCATTAAATGTTCTTGATATGTCTGGTAATATTTTTGCCATTATTTTCCCTCCTTATTTTTTTAAAACTATATTAATCTTCATATTATTTTATTGTCAGCAATTAAAATTTCTTAATATTATACAATAAAATTTCATTAAATACAACAAAAAGCAGGAAAATTTCTTTTCCCACTTTAAATTTTAATATTTTATGCTCTTGGGTGAGCTTTTTTATATATATTTTTAATACTTTCATCTTGGAATTGCATATATATTTGTGTTGAAGATATATCAGAATGTCCAAGCATTGTTTGGATAGCTTTTAATTCTGCACCATTTTGTAATAAGTGTGTTGCAAATGAATGTCTTAAAACGTGTGGTGTTATATCTTTTGTTATATGTGCTTGCTCTTTATAATATCTAACTATTTTCCAAAATCCTTGTCTTGTTATTCTTCTTCCATTTACATTTAAGAATAATGCCTTTTCAGATTCTGTTTTTTGTAATATTGGTCTTGCATCATCTAAATACTCTCTTAAAGCTTTTAAAGATACTTTTCCAAGTGGTATATTTCTTTGTTTTCCTACTGTCTTACATGATACATATCCAGCATCCATATTAACATCATCTACATCTAATGAAATTATTTCAGTTACTCTCATTCCTGTTGCATAAGCAAATTCAAGCATAGCTTTATCTCTTATACCTTTTAAATCAATACTTTTTGGTTGATCTAATAATAAAGATACTTCTTGTGAAGTTAAAATGCTAGGAACTCTTTTTGCTATTTTTGGAGATTGAATTCCTTCTGTTGGATCTTTTTTTATTTTTCCATTTCTTACTAAGAATTGATAAAACAATCTCAATGAAGCTAAATTTCTCGATATTGTTGCAGGTCTTTTATTTACATCATCTAAATATTGTAAATATGCTTTTATGTCATTAACCTTAATTTTTGTATAATTCATTTTATTTTTATCTAAATATCTTTTATATAAAGAGATATCTCTTTTATATGATAATAATGTATTCTCTGATAATTTCCTTTCGTTTTTAATATAATCTAGAAAACCGTCTATTTGCTTATCCATAATTTAGCCCCTTTCAAAAATATTTATTATGAATATTTATTATGTATATATTTATATCAAATTAATTAAAAAATGTAAATAGATTTTTTTAATAAATTAAAAAATTTTTATATATAATTTATTAATGCAACCAAAATATTTTTTGATATAAAAACTTCTATTAAAGATGATAAAATCAGCAAAATTAAAATGAATAGTGAAAACAATGTATGTCTTAATATTTCAACCTTTATATTCTCTCTTCTCTTATCTTTCATTATAGAATTATGAAGTTTCATTCCGCTTACTGCAAGTGCAAGTACGCATGGAATAAACACAATTGTTTGCAATAAAAGTGATGACATTATAAATAGTAATCCTTTTCCGTATTCCCAAACTTATCATAATAGAAGATATTGTATATCCTAAGCAAAAACCTCTAAAGCATACAATAAGATACACTACTGATATTCCTATAACGGTAGAGCCCATAAACCATAAAATTATAGCTAGCATCACATTCTTTTTAATAGAGTCTTTTAATAAAAGCAGAGTGTTAATATCTGTATTGTTTTTTAAATCTCCTGTAAATGAAGTTATATAACTGCTTATCTCTGAAATTTGGTTGTCAGAAATATTATTTATAAATATAACACCTATAATGATTCCAATAAAAAATATTATTCCCACTATTAGGTATTCTTTTATATTATTTTCTATATGAGTAAATACTATTTCTTTTAATCTAGATTCTTTTCTATATCTTCCAGCCATTATGTACCTCCGAAACACTTATACATAATGTGTATTCATTTCGTATAAAAAAAGAACAAAAAAATAAGCAAAGATTAAATCCTTACTTATCCTCTTTTCCTATTGAACATTTTAGGCTTATTGCATTTTATATGACTCAAAAATTTAACAAATTGAAACTTGTCCGTATACTCCTCCTCCGCCTTCTTGTATTTTCATTTTTCCTTCTCTTGCACAAACTATATTATTTGCAACTTTTTCACCTACAACTGCTTCTATATCGTCTTTAGATAATTTATGTATTATATTCATTTCTGTACCAAATGTATCAAGTAATTTTTCCAAGCTTTTCTTTCCTATTCCTGGAATAAAGCTAAGAGGTATTTGATATATGTATTCAGGCCTATTTTCAGGACTTTTTGTCTCTTTTTTATCTTTTATAATTTCAATTCTATCATAAACTCCCATAGTAATATTTCTGCTATCACAAGTATCGCATAAAGTAACAGGAGCTTTGCCTTCTATATTTTTGCCACATACTTCGCAATATGTTCTATGGTATTTTCCAAGCTTTGGGTCCATTCCATAATTTGCAATTATTTTTCTTCCATCTTCATTTTTTAATGCCTTTACTAATTCTTTAAAGCTTATATCTTCTACTAGCATTTTATTATATTCCCTTGCTATTTTTGGCAACGAATGCGCATCAGAATTAGTTATAAACGTTTTTTGTTCTAATTCCGATATTTTATCTGCTAAAGATGTATCAGCGCTTAAACCTAATTCTATGGCTAATATTTTATTATATTTTTCCTTAAATATTTTTTCTAATCTATCTGTGCAATTTCCATAAAAACTTTTATGTGGTGTAAAGCAATGTGCTGGTATTAATATTCCATTATATTTTTCTACAATATCAATTAATTCATAAGCGGAAAT
>CANQZZ010000142.1 GCA_947628465.1 uncultured Clostridia bacterium | reverse complement strand
CAAGAAGATGTTTTAAAAGTATTAGAAGAAGTTTTTGTAGAAGTATTTACAAAACATACAAATTGGAAAGTAGACAAGGCTCCATTTATAAGAATTCCATATTTAGAAGCAATGGAGAAATATGGGTCTGACAAGCCAGATTTACGAAACCCATTAATTATACAAGATGTAACTGAAATCTTTAAAGCATCAGACTTTAAAGCATTTGAAAATAAAACGATAAAAGCAATTGTAGTACCAGATGGAGGAACTCAAAGTAGAAAATTCTTTGATAGTATGACAGATTACGCTATGCAAGAATTAGAAGCAAAAGGACTTGCATGGGTAAAATTTGATGAAGAAAATAATCCAGTTGGAGGAATTGCAAAATTTGTTAATGATGAAATAAAACAAAATTTACAAACAAAATTAAATGCAAATAAACAAGACAGTATTTTCTTTATAGCAGATGAATTAAAAAAAGCACAAAAAATAGCAGGCGGAGTAAGAGAAGAATTAGGAAGAAGATTAGACCTAATTAAAAAAGGAGAATATAAATTATGTTTCATAGTAGATTTTCCAATGTATGAATTATCTGATGAAGGAAAAATTGATTTTTGTCACAATCCATTTTCAATGCCACAAGGCGAAATGGATGCATTAGAAAACAAGAATCCATTAGACATCTTAGCATATCAATATGATGTTGTATGTAATGGATATGAAGTTGCATCAGGAGCGGTAAGAAATCACAATCCTGAAATCATGATAAAAGCATTTGAAATAGCAGGATATAAAGAAGAAGATATAAAAGAAAGATTTGGTGCATTATATACAGCATTTCAATACGGAGCACCACCACATGCAGGAGCAGCACCAGGACTTGATAGAATGGTAATGCTTGTTGCAGACTCAAGCAACATAAGAGAAGTAATAGCATTTCCAAAGAACAAAAAAGCAAGAGACTTGCTTATGAGAGCACCAAGTACAGTTTCAGAAGAACAATTAAAAGATGTACATATAAAATTAGATATAAAAAACAAAGAATAAGACAAATGTCCCAAAGGGGACGTTTCTTTTTGGGACATTTTGTCCCAAAAAATGCAAATATTTTCGTGTTTTGCACATTGGGGACGTAAAAGATGTGCGATTTTATAAGGATGAAAAAATGAAAAAAATACTAATTACAGAAAAACCGTCAGTTGCAATGGAATTTGCAAAGGCGCTTAAAATAAATGCAAACAGAAAAAATGGATATTTAGAAAGTGATGATTGGATTATAACTTGGTGTGTTCGGACACTTAGTTACTATGTCATATCCAGAAAAATATGATGAAAAATTAAAACAATGGAAGTTGGACACACTTCCATTTATTCCGCTTGAGTGGAAATATGAAATAATACCAGCAGTAGAAAATCAATTTAAAGTAATACAATCTCTTTTGCAAAGAGAAGACATTAGTGAAATATATAATGCTGGTGACTCAGGACGTGAAGGAGAATATATCCAAAGACTTGTACTAATGATGGCAAAGCCAAATCCAAGTGCAAAAATTAAACGTGTATGGATAGATTCTCAAACAGAGGAAGAAATATTAAGAGGAATAAAGGAAGCAAAGGATGCTTCTGAATATGATAGTCTTTCAGATTCTGCATATTTAAGAGCAAAAGAAGACTATTTAATTGGCATTAATTTTTCAAGACTTTTGTCAATTACGCAAGGAAGAAAGGTCGCAAAACAAGTAAATGAAGAAAGAACATCAATTGCAATAGGTAGAGTAATGACTTGTGTTTTAGGTATGGTGGTAGAAAGAGAAAGAGAGATAAGAAATTTTGTAAAAACGAAGTATTATAAAATAGTAGGTACATTTGGCAAAGAAGAAAACAGCGTAGAAGCGGAATGGAAAACAAACGAGAAGTCTGTTTTTTTCAATTCAAATAAACTATATAATGATACAGGATTTAAGAAAGAAGAAGATGCTCAAAAATTTATTGATTATTTAAAAGAACAAAAAGCAGTTGTATCAGAAATAAAAAAATCTAAGCAAAAGGAAAATGCTCCACTTTTATTTAATTTAGCAGAAATTCAAAATGAGTGCTCAAAAAGGTTTAAAATAAAGCCAGATGAAACACTTGCAGTAATTCAAGAGTTATATGAAAAAAAGCTAGTAACTTACCCAAGAACAGATGCAAGAGTATTATCTACTGCAGTTGCCAAAGAAATATCTAAAAATTTAAACGGACTTGCAAAAGGATTTAAAGATGCAGAAATACAAGGTTACATATCTAAAATGGTAGAAGAAAAATACTCTACAAATTTAATAAAAACGAAATATGTAAATGATAGCAAAATTACGGATCACTATGCAATAATTCCAACAGGTCAGGGCTTTGAAAATTATGAAAAACTTTCTAGTTTGCAAAAGGATATATACAAAATAATTGTAAAAAGATTTTTAAGTATATTTTATCCACCAGCTGAATTTAATAAAGTTTCATTAACTATTGATGTTAATAATGAAATATTTACAGCAAGTCAAAAGGTATGCATAAAACAAGGATATTTAGAAGTTTTAAAACCTAAAAAAGATAATGATGAAAAAGAGGAAAACTCTCTATTAAAGGAATTAAAAAAAGGACAAGAAATAAACATTATAGGTCTTAGCACGAAAGAAGCAGAAACTACCCCGCCGGCAAGATATAATACGGGTTCGATGATTTTGGCTATGGAAAATGCCGGAAAACTAATAGAAGATGAAGAATTAAGAGAACAAATAAAAGGTGCAGGAATAGGAACAAGTGCAACAAGAGCAGAAATAATTAAAAAGCTAGAAAAAATAAAATATATTGCAATAAACAATAAAACACAAATAATAACACCAACTGAAAAAGGTGAAGCGATATACGATGTAGTAAAACAAAACATGCCAGATATGCTTAATCCAAAGCTAACTGCAAGTTGGGAAAAAGGCTTAGAAATGGTTGCAAATAAAGAAATAATGCCAGCTGAATTTATGAATAAATTACAAAAATACATAAAATCTAAATTTGACAGGTTGGTAATAAACATGTAGCATGCTTGACATATTATGTAAAGCATGCTATAATTTAAGTATAACTAGGATATGCTAGATGTAGCAATCTAGTTGGTTTATAGAAACTCTTCTAAAAACAAAAAAATAATTGGTAGAAGGAGGTTTAAATGGAAGAGGTTAATTAGAAAAGGAACGTTTGTTATTATTAATAAATGTTCCTTTTCGTTATATATT
>CANQZZ010000141.1 GCA_947628465.1 uncultured Clostridia bacterium | reverse complement strand
TTTATAATGGTTAGGGTAAATAATGACTAGTTGAAATTTATCTAAATTTTGTGCTATAATTCATTTATTATAATAGAATTAAAGAAAAATTGAACTAAAGCAATTGTAAATAAAAATGGGGAATTTTATGAAATTTAGAGAATACAAACAAGACGATGCAAAAGAAATATTAAGCTGGATAAAAGATGAAAGAGAATTTAGATTATGGAGTGCAGATAGGTACAAAAATTATCCTGCTTTACCATTAGATATAAATAACAATTATTTAGAATGTAAGAAAGCATCAAATTTTTATCCTCTTATATTAGAAGATGAAGGAAAAGTAATTGGGCATTTAATATTGAGAAGTATAGGAGACGACAAAGAAATAATTCGTTTAGGGTTTATTATAATAGATAGAAGTATAAGGGGAAAAGGTTATGGCAAAAAATTAATTAAAGAAGCAATTAAATATGCAAAAGAAAATTTAGATGCAAAAAAGATTACATTAGGAGTTTTTATAAATAATAAAGAAGCTTATGAATGCTATAAATCAGTTGGATTTAATGTAATTAATATAGAAAAGAATGCATATCAATTTCATAATGAAAAATGGGATTGTGCAGAAATGATTTTTACATCTGTATAATTACATTTAAATTTAATTCATGGCAATTCGCCACAAAATTCAACAAAAATTAAAATAAAAATTTTGCTTGACATACACAAACAATTGTTTTATAATATATCCAGAATTTACAAAGACTGGAAGTGATATTATGAAAAATGAATTAATAAAAACACAAATAATAGTAAAAAACACACCTATAAGTGTTATTAGAATTGATAAAACAGATTTCATATCATTAACTGATTTGGCAAAATATCAAAATTCGAGTGATCCATCTTTTACAGTAAAGAATTGGTTAAGAAGAGTTAGTACAATTGATTATATAGGACTTTGGGAACAATTACATAATCAAAATTTTAATTTGGTCGAATTCGACCAAATTAAAACTGAATATGGAAGAAACTCTTTTGCAATGTCTCCTACACAATGGATAAGAAGAACAAATAGTATTGGAATTATTGCAAAAGGAGGTAGATATAGTATAGGAACATTTGCACATCCTGATATTGCCTTTGAGTTTGCTAGTTGGTTAAGTTCAGAATTTAAGTTATACTTAATAACTGAATTTGAGAGGTTAAAGATTAATGAAGCATATCAAAATAAAATTGAATGGTCTGTAAAAAGAGAATTATCTAAAACTAATTATATTATTCATACAGATAGTATAAAAGAATTTATTGTTCCAACATTAACTGAACAGCAAAAGCAATATGTTTATGCAAATGAGGCTGATGTTTTGAATGTTGCTTTATTTGGAATAACAGCAAAGGAATGGAGAGATAATAATCCTAATCTAGATGGCAATATTCGAGATAATACAGATATTTTACATTTAGTTGTTTTAGCAAACCTTGAAAACTTAAATTCTGAAATGATAACAAGTGGACTTCCTCAAAGCGAAAGAATTGTCAAATTAAACAATACTGCTAAAAAACAATTAGAATTATTAAAAAATAATAGTAGTGTTCGTAGATTAGAAAAAATGGATGAAAATTTAAAGCTACAATAAAAAATACAGATTCATATAATGACCAGTTTGATACAAAAGAAGCAAGTAAATTATTATTTATAGAGAAAGTCTAAAATGACTTTCTTTTTTTATTTTTATATGTTAATATAATTAAAAAAGAGAAGAAAATTATAATATAAGTAAAACAAAGGAGAATAAATAGAAAGGTAGGAATTTTATAATGAAAAAGAGTTTAACAAAATTAGCTATAATATCTATTGTATGTGGAATTGTATTAATAATGCTTTGTTATTTTTCTATTAAATATAAACCTTCTTTTGGACAAGTTTATGATGAAGTAGTAAACGAATTAGGAAGTGATTCGGGAGTAGTAGGGTTAATTGGATTACCAATTTCAGCTGTTACAGAAATGGGTATAGTTATAGTGTATGGATTTATCTTATTAATACCGAGTGCTATGATATTTATAATAATATTATTACAAATTATAGCAAGATTGATGCAAATAGGAAATGAAAAAAACTGGAAAAACATTACGAGCAAAGTACTTACATATATTTCAATGGCTATACAAATATTTTTGTGTATAATATTACTATTTTATATAGTTAATTTTAGGGTAAATAAAATATTGTTAACAATAGCTTTTATAATTAATATAATTTGTATAATTACATTTATTATGGAATTAAAGAAAATAAGAAGCCTAACAGTTAAAGCATCTGATGAATAATATTTAAGGAGACTTATATATGATTAATATAAAAGAAAACAATAAAAATGTAGAAGAATTTAATTTACTATATGATTCTGTTGGATGGGGAGCATATAGTAATGAGATTTCAAAGAAAGCCTTAGATAACACATTTTATTCTGTTAGCATTTATGATGATGACAGTATAATAGGTTATGGAAGAATAATTGGAGATGCAATTTGTTTTTTATACATACAAGATATTATGGTTATGCCAGAGTATCAGCAAAAAGGAATTGGAACAATGATAATGAATAAATTACTAGAAAAAATAAAAAAAGTAAAACAAGAAAATGCAGGATTAAGAGTGTATGTAGGTGCATCTAAAAATAAAGAAAGTTTTTATGAAAAATTTGGATTTATTAAAAGAATAGATGCAGACTTAGGATATGGGATGATTTTAAATAGGACAGATAATTGATTGAAAATTATCTGTCTTTTTAAAAATATTAATTTAAGTGTAACCTTTTATAAAAAAAGGTCAATAGTAATATGAAGATATCTTAATATAAGGAGATTTAGATCTAAATGTATGATGAAAAACTAAAAAAAGACGAAGATATAACACTAGAAGATACAATAAATAAGTACAACAAATATCTGCAGACAGTAGTTTTAAATCAATCAGAAAGTAAGCTTCAAGATGAAGATGTAGAAGAAATTATAGCAGATACATTTTTTATATTTTGGAAGAACAGAGAGAAGTTTGATAAAACAAGAGAAATAAAATTTTATTTATCTGGAATTACCAAAAATTTGATAAAAGAAAGATTTAGAAAATTGCGAAACAACTACAATTTGGAAGATTATGAAAATGTATTATTAGACAAAATAAACGTAAGCAAAATTTATGAAGATTTGGAAGTACAAAAAACTATTGAAAGAGAATTAGACAAATTGTCTAATCAAGATAAACAAATATTTATTTTGTTCTACTATAATTCTAAAAAGATAAAAGAAATAGCAAAACAATTAGAAATTTCTGAATTTATTGTAAAATCTAGGTT
>CANQZZ010000140.1 GCA_947628465.1 uncultured Clostridia bacterium | reverse complement strand
ATAAGAAAATATGATAAATTATATAAGCTATGTTTCTAGATTGGAGACATAGCTTAAAAAACGCATCGTTAAAACCCGTAATAAAAAGTTGGAGGTGGAGCTAAAAAATGGCTGCAAAAGGACCAAGAGAAAGTATAACATTAGAATGTACAGAATGTAAAAGAAGAAATTATACAACAAGTAAAAATAAAAGAAATAATACAGAAAGATTGGAAGTTGTAAAATATTGCAAATATTGCAAAAAAAGAACAACACACAAAGAAACAAAATAGGAGCTATTTTAAGGAGGATATAAAATGGCTAAAGATGCAAAAAGTAATAAAAAAGATGTAAAAAACAATAAACATTTTTTCAAAGATTTTAAAGCTGAACTTAAAAAAGTGATTTGGCCAACACCAAAACAATTAGCAAATAAAACTATAGCAGTTATTGTAATAGTATTACTAACAGCAGCAATTGTTTTTGTGTTAGATTTAGTTTTTGATTTTATAAATGAAAAAGGTATAAACAGATTAAAATCAGAAATTAAAAATAAAGTAGTCGTTGAAAACAATGTAGACATGAATGTAGTAGATAATAATATAGAAGAATCAGAAAATTCAGATGATAATGTTGCAAATATTGATGAAGTAGAAGAATCTTCTGAAGAAAATGTAGAACAGTAAGGAGGCTTAAAAAATATGTCTCAAGAAAAAAATACAGAACCAAGATGGTATGTTGTACATACATATTCAGGATATGAAAATAAGGTTAAAACAGATTTAGAAAAAACTATAAAAAACAGAGAACTAGAAGATTATTTCTTTGATATAGTTGTTCCAATGGAAGAACAAATAGAAATAAAAGATGGTAAAAGAAAAACAAATCTTAAAAAAGTATTCCCAGGTTATGTGTTAGTTAAGATGATTGTAACAGAAGAATCATGGTATATAGTTAGAAATACTAGAGGAGTTACAGGATTCGTAGGGTCTGGAACAGATCCAATTCCTCTTACAAATGAGGAAATAAGAAACATGGGATTTGAAACAACAGTAGTAAATGTAGATTATGATGTAAATGATACAGTAAGAGTTGTAAATGGACCACTTGCTTCATTTATAGGAACAGTTCAAGAAATAAACAAAGAAAAAAATAAAGTAAAAGTATTAGTTTCTATGTTTGGTAGAGAAACTCCAGTAGAATTAGAGTTTGCTCAAGTAGAAAAAGTTTAGGAGGAAAATAAAATGGCAGAAAAAGAAATTACAAATGTTGTTAAATTACAAATAGAAGCTGGAAAAGCAACACCAGCACCACCAGTTGGACCAGCATTAGGATCAACAGGTATAAACATTATGCAATTTACAAAGGAATTTAATGAGAAAACAGCAAATCAACCAGGAATGATAATCCCAGTTGTAATAACAGTATATCAAGACAAATCTTTCTCATTTATAACAAAAGTTCCACCAGTTGCAGTTTTAATTAAAAAAGCACTTAAAATTGAAAAAGGTTCAGGAAAACCTAACAAAGAAAAAGTAGCTAAAATAACTAAAGCTCAAGTAGAAGAAATAGCTAAAACAAAAATGGAAGATTTAAATGCAGCTTCTTTAGAAACAGCTATGAGCATGGTTGAAGGTACTGCTAGATCAATGGGTATAGTAGTTACAGAATAAATGAAAAGCAGCATCTTGCGTTGTCAAACGTCGCATAAAAATTTTTCGATATACAGCGTATAATCTCAAAATTTTTTGCTAGTTTTCCTAGCAATATACTACTTTTGATTTATTCTGCTGTAATAATTATCGAGTTAATATAATAAAGTGGGAGGATGAATAGTCCGCTATTACCAAAGGAGGAAAGAAATATGAAAAAAGGAAAAAGATATCTAGAGTGTGAAAAACTTGTAGATAAAACAAAAAATTATGATGCAAAAGAAGCATTAGAAGTAATATGCAAAATGCCAAAACCAAAATTTGATGAAACAGTTGAATTACATGTAAAACTTGGTGTAGATTCAAAACAAGCTGATCAACAAGTTAGAGGTACAGTTGTACTTCCAAATGGTACAGGAAAAACTCAAAGAGTATTAGTATTTGCAAAAGGTGATAAAGCAAAAGAAGCAGAAGCAGCTGGAGCAGATTTCGTTGGAGCAGAAGAATTAGTTCCAAAAATACAAAATGAAAACTGGTTTGATTATGACGTTATAGTTGCAACACCAGATATGATGGGTATTATAGGAAGACTTGGTAAAGTACTTGGACCTAAAGGATTAATGCCAAACCCAAAATCAGGAACAGTTACTATGGATGTAACAAAAGCTATAAACGAAATTAAATCAGGTAAAGTTGAATACAGATTAGATAAAACAAATATTATACATCTAGGATTTGGAAAAGTTTCATTTGGAGCAGCTAAATTATTAGAAAACTATGAAACAGTTATGGAAGCAATCCAAAAAGCAAAACCAGCAGCTGCAAAAGGTCAATATATAAGAAGCATTGCAGTTACAACATCAATGGGACCAAGCATTTATATTGCTTAATTGATAAAAGTAAATAAAAATAATAGCCAAAGACAGTAGGCAAAAACATAAGTCCTACCGAGGTAATTAATAAAAGAGAAATATTAGCTCTGTTAATACCTCGCGTAGGAATTAACAGAGTTTTTAATTTTTTAATATAAATTAATAAGATATCAGGAGGTGAAAATATTGGCTAGCGAAAAAATTTTAAATCAAAAGAAACAAGAAGTATCAGAATTAGCAGAAAAAATAAAAGCAGCTAAAGTTGTACTTTTAACAGATTACAGAGGTATAAATGTTTCTGATGTAACAGATTTAAGGTCAAAATTAAGAAATTCTGAAGTAGAGTACAAAGTTATAAAGAACAATATAACAAGAAGAGCACTTGAAGAATGCAAAATAGAAGGACTTGAGGATGCCTTAGAAGGACCTACAGCAGTTATTATAGGAAATAATGATTATCTAGATGCATGTAAAACAATTTATGAATATGCAAAAGATAATGAATTCTATAAAATTAAAGGTGGTATCATAGATGGAAAAGTTGTTTCACCAGAAGAAATAATTACACTTGCAAAACTACCATCAAGAGAAACATTAATAAGTATGCTTGCTGGTGCATTGCTTGGAAATATTTCAAAACTTGCAGTTGCATTAGATCAAGTAAGATTGCAAAAAGAACAAACAGCAAATGCTTAAAATCAAATAAAAAAATAAAAAATAGGGTGGTGACCTAAGCACCAGAATAAATAAGGAGAAAGCATAAATAATAAATGCATTTTCTTAAAAATAAAAGGAGAGAAAATAAAATGGCAGATATAGCAAAAATGTTAGAAGAAATAGACAGCTTAACAGTTGTTGAATTATCA
>CANQZZ010000139.1 GCA_947628465.1 uncultured Clostridia bacterium | reverse complement strand
TAAATTGTGTAATAATCTTAAATATGATACATAGAATTAAACAGAGGTGAATAATTCTATGATAAAATTATCTGAAAATTTAAGCGAAAGTGGAAATAATATAAAAAAGATTTTAAAAGGAAGTTTAATTTCAGCAATAATAACTTTGATAGCATTAGTAATATTTGCAAGTCTTTTAACATTTACAAGTATATCTGAGAGTACAATTCCTACAGTAACAATAATAATAACAGTAATTAGTATACTAATTGGAAGTAGTATATGTATGCAGGCAGTAAAGAAGAATGGAATAATTAATGGGATGCTTGTTGGATTAATACACATAGCATTTATTTATATTTTATCAAGCATAGTAGAAGGAAATTTTGCATTAAACTTAAAATCAATAATAATGATAGTAGGAGCAATTGTATCAGGAGCTGTAGGAGGAATAATAGGAGTAAATAGGTAATTTATATTTTGTCGTTTTAGGGACACATCTTAATTTAGATTTTATATCAAAATAGTTGATATTTTTGTGCATTTACGATAAAATATAAACGGTTACAAAAGCAGGAGGTGTTATACATGTTAACATTAGAAGAAATAAAGAAAAATCCAGAAGTTCAAGAACTTGTAGTAGGAGCACAAAAGCAATTAGATGCTTTAGGCTACACAGAGCATTCTGTAAGACACGTAAGTATAGTTTCAAATAGGGCAGGCAAAATTTTAGAAACATTAGGATATGATAAACATAGAGTAGAACTTGCAAAAATTGCAGGATATTTGCACGATATAGGAAATGGTGTAAATAGAGTAGACCATGCACATACAGGTGCAATACTTGCTTATAATATCTTAAAAGATATGGGTATGGATATAAAAGACAGAACAGAAATAATGTCAGCAATAGGAAATCATGATGAGAAAACAGGTACAGCTGTTAGTGATATATCAGCTGCATTAATACTTGCGGACAAGTCTGATGTTCATAGAGATAGAGTGGTAAATAAAAATATGGCAACATTTGATATCCATGATAGGGTAAATTATGCAGTAACAAATGCAGATTTAATAATAAATAATAAAGAGAAAAAAGTAATTTTAGATTTAACAATTGATAACCACATTTGCCCAGTATTAGACTATTTTGAAATATTTATGGATAGAACTATGATGAGTAAATATGCAGCAAAATACTTACAAATATGGTTTGAATTAGTTATAAATGATACTAAATTATTATAGGAGGAATAAAATTGAAAGCACAAAAAATAATAACAATAATTGCAGTAATACTATTAGTAGTAATAATTACACTTGCATCTTTTTTAGGAATATATAAAAAGAAGGAATATAAAGTTGCAAATATAGTTCCAAAATATATTCCAGGAATGGAATTTTCAAATAGTAGAATAATCAATTTTGAAGTTAGTGATGAAAGTAATGAAGTATTAACTCAAAATAATTATAATTTATCTAAAAAAATATTAAAGGAAAGATTAAGTAAATTAGGAGCAGAGCAATACATAATAAGACAAGATAAAGAAAATGGAAATATCCAAATAGAAATGACAGAAAATGATAACACAGACACTATAATATCTAATTTAGCACAAAGAGGAGTATTTCAATTAGCAGATAACGAAACAAATGAAGTATTATTAGATAATAGCTATGTAAAAAAAGCTCAAGTAATATATGGACAAGAAACAAGCGGAACTTCAGTATATTTGCAAATAGAATTTAACAAAGAAGGAAGACAAAAACTTGAAGAAATTAGTAAAACATATATAGCTACAACAGAGCAAACAGAAAATGAAGAAGGAGAGCAAGAGGAAACTCCTACAACAAAAGAAGTTGCTATTGTATTTGATGGACAAACATATAGAACTACATATTTTGGAGACACAATTACTGATGGTACTTTAAATGTTATAATGGGAACAAGTGCAGATTCATCTATACTTCAGCAATATGCTAATGTGGCTTCACAAATGGCAATTGTATTAAATTCAGGAGTGCTACCAATCGAGTATGAAACATCAGGATATTTAGTATCTAATATGATTAATGAATCAGAATTTAATATTTTAGTATATATTGTAATTGCAATATTTATAATAGCATCTATATATGTAATTATAAAATTAAAATTAAAATCAATTTTAGCAATTATATTAGAAATTGGCTATATATCTTTATTGCTATTAGCATTAAGATACACTAATATAAAAATAACAATCGAAGGAATAATAGGAATTACAGTATCAATATTATTAAGCTATATGTACATATATTCAGCATTTAAAAACATGCAAAATAATTTTGTAAAAGATACAACTGCAAAATTTGCTCTAAAAATTATACCAATATATATACTAGCAGTAGTTTTCACATTTAATAGTATTGCTAACATATCAAGTTTAGGAATGACATTAATTTGGGGAATTATAGTAATGTATTTATATAACCTAGTATTAACACAAATAACAGTAAGAACAATAGGAGGAACAAATTATGTTGAAAAATAAGAAAGTAATATCTCTACTAGC
Source organism: uncultured Clostridia bacterium (assembly GCA_947628465.1). The sequence continues at coordinate 967 of CANQZZ010000139.1, read as the reverse complement.
AGTAGTATTAGTTATAATAATAATTGGCTTGATAATGTTATTCGTAAAAGGATTAAATTATGGGTTAATGTATGGTAAAAACACAACCGTAGAATTATACCTAAAAACAGATTTTGAGTTTTCAGATGTAAAAAATATTATAACAGAAATATTTGGAAACAAAGTAAAAACAAGACATGTAAATAATTTAGACTATGACATTTTAATAATAACAAAAGAAGCACAAGATGAAAAACTAGAAAGTTTAGTATCAAAGATTAATGAAAAATATTCTTTAGATTTAAAAAAAGACGACTTATTAGTAACAAATAATGCAAATGTAGGAATAATTGATTTAATATCTCCTTACATATTGCCAGTATGTTTAACATCAATAATGATACTTGCATATTTCATAATAAGATATAAATCAATAGGAATATTTAATATTTCAGTATATACTATACTAACAATAATACTTGTTCAATTGCTATTATTAAGTGTATATGCAATCGCAAGAATACCTATAAATGAATATACAATGCCAGCATCATTAGTGCTTTATTTAGCATCAGTTATGGGACTTACAGAAATATTTGAAAGCAGTATGAAAAAAATAAAAGAAGAAGAAATTAAAAATAAAAAAAGCAAGAAAAAATAATTAACAAAAAATAATAAAAACTCATATAATATAGTAATTTAAAACTCCATTATAATAAAAATGGAGTTTTTATAATTACAAATTCAGGTGATTTTATATGAGTATAAACAGACTATTAGCTAGATTAAATAGGTATAGAAACGATGAAGGAGATATAAATATTAATGAGTTAAAAAATCTAATAAAAGTAAATGAAGAAGCAATTTTGCTAGATGTAAGAAGTCCTCAAGAATACGATGAAGGACATTTAGATGGAGCTATTAATATACCATTATATGAATTGGAAAAATGTTGTGATTGTAAACTGAAAGATAAGAATAAAATAAT
>CANQZZ010000138.1 GCA_947628465.1 uncultured Clostridia bacterium | reverse complement strand
TTTGTATTTTGTATTACATTTTTACAGAATGGTTGATTTATTGTCTTTTTAACGATATATATAGAGTATAATATTATATATTTTAATGTATTTGAAATATGTAAAAGATGTTGAAGGTGATTATATGTCAAAAACTATGTATGGGCTAACAAATCCACAAAGATCTATTTGGCTAATGGATGAATTTTACAAAGGAACATCTATAGCAAATGTGTCTGGTAATATAAGTATTTCGCAAGAAGTTGATTTTGATGCTTTGAAAAAAGCAATAAATTTGTTTGTAAAAAAGAATGACGCATTCAGATTAAAATTTACTTTAAAAGATGATAAAGTTTTTCAATATGTAGATGATTATTCTGAATTTGATATAGATATAATTTCAGTACAATCTGATAAAGATGTAAAAAAATTAGAAAGAGATTTATGTGATAAACCTTTCAATACTTTAGAAAATTTTTTATTTAATTTTAAACTTTATAAACTTCCAAATGGATATGGAGGTTTCATTATAGTTGCCCATCACTTAGTTACTGATGCTTGGGCAGGTACTCTCTTAATTAATGAAATAATGGAAAATTACGAGGCATTAATTAATAATAAAGAAATTAGTAATGAACTAAATCCATCATATATTGACTATATAAATTCTGAAAAAGAATATTTAAGTAGCGAAAAATTTAAAAAGGACAAGGCATTTTGGAATGAGCTTTTTGAAACTGTTCCCGAAACAGCTACTATCCCTAGCATACATCAAGAAGAATCAAGAGAAATAGATTGTGCTTCTAGGAGAAAACTTTTTTCTATTCCTAAAGAAACTATAAATCTAATAAATGAATTTTGCAGACCTAAAAAAGCATCTGTGTTTAATTTCTTTATGGGAATTTTATCAGTATATTTATCTAGAGTATCTGGGCTTGATGAATTTGTAATTGGAACTCCTATTCTAAATAGAAGTAATTTTAAAGAAAAACAAACTATGGGTATGTATATAAGTACAATTCCATTTAAAGTATCATTAAACTCTGAAGATTTATTCGGAGATTTCATATCTAAAATTTCCACAGATTTCTTAAAAATATTTAGACATCAAAAATATCCATATCAATATCTATTGGAAGATTTAAGAGCAAAAGATAGCCGTATTCCTAATTTATATAATATATTAATTTCTTATCAAAACGCAAGAACTAATAAACAAACATTTAACATTCCTTATGAAGTTAAATGGATTCCTGATACACATATTAATGATGATATTGATATACAATTATATGATTTAAATGATACTGGTGATATAGCAATTGGATATGATTACTTAATTAGTAAATATACAATTGATGATATTTATTCTCTGCATGAAAGATTTCTTAATATTATAAATCAAATTTTAGAAAACAATGAAATAAAAATAAAGGATATTGAAATAGTAACACCTGACGAAAAAAAGAAAATACTAGATACTTTTAATAATACAAAAGTAGAGTATCCAAAAGATAAAACGATAGCTCAATTATTTGAAGAGCAAGTAGAAAAAACTCCTGATAATATTGCTGTTTGCTTTGGGGATAACTCTTTAACATATAGGGAGTTGAATGAAAGGGCAAATAGTTTAGCTTATTATTTAAGGGATAATGATGTTGGAAGAAATGACATTGTTGGTATTATGGTTAATCGTTCACTTGAAATGATTGTATCCATTCTTGCTGTTCTTAAAAGTGGGGCTTGCTACATTCCAATTGACCCTGAATATCCTCAAGATAGAATTGAATACATGTTAAATAATAGTAATTCTAAAATACTTTTAACATTTAAAAATTTAGAAGATAAAGTTAACTTTAAAAATAAAGTATTTGTTGAACTTGCAAATGAATTATATAATTCTCACAAAAACAATTTAGAAAATATAAATAAACCAGAAGATTTAGCGTACATTATATACACTTCTGGTTCTACTGGTATGCCTAAAGGAGTTATGCTAAAACATCAATCACTTGCAAACCTTGCAAATTATTGTAATCACTATGTTGAATATTTAAAAGATAATAAATATAGAGCTATTGTATCTGTTACAACAGTAAGCTTTGATATATTTATCTTTGAAACATTAATTTCTTTACAAAAAGGCTTAAAACTTGTCATTGCTAATGAACAAGAACAAACAATTCCTAGATTGTTAAGTAATTTAATTGAAAAAAATAATATAGAAATCATTCAAACTACTCCTTCAAGAATGCAATTATTGGTTAATAATATTTCTGATATTACAAACTTATCTAAATTAAAATTTATAACACTTGCAGGTGAACAATTGCCTATTTCTTTAGTAAATGATTTAAAGAAAATAGGTTCACCTATTATATATAATGGATACGGACCTAGTGAAACTACCGTATTTTCTACATTAACAGATATAACAAATCATAATACTATTACAATAGGTCGTCCACTAGATAATACTCAAATTTATATTTTAAACTCAGATTTAAATATATGTCCAATAGAAATACCTGGTGAAATATACATTGCAGGCGATGGCGTTGGATATGGATATATGAACAATGAAGCTTTAACTAATAAAAGTTATCTCCCTAATATATTCTCATCAGAAGAAAATAAACTTTTGTATAAAACAGGAGATCTTGGCTATTATCTTCCAAATGGTGAAATTATATGTTTAGGAAGATCTGATAATCAGGTAAAAATTAGAGGCCTTAGAATTGAACTTGAAGAAATTGAAAATGCAATATTAAATTTTGATAGTATAAATAATTGTGTTGTTATAAAAAAAGTTTCTGATGACGGTCATGAATTTTTATGCGCATATTTTACTTCATCTGAAAATGTTAATTCTAATTTAATTAGAACTAATTTACAAAAGAAACTACCTAAATACATGGTACCACAATATTTTATGAGATTAGAAAAGCTGCCATATACTCCAAATGGTAAAATAGACAGGAAAAAATTACCTGCACCTGATGTGCAAGTTAATGATAAAGAAATAGTTCTGCCAAGAAACGATATTGATAAAAAATTAATTGATATATTAAAAGACTCTCTACACATTCAAAATATAAGTATCGATGATTCAGTTTTTGATTTAGGTGCAGATTCTTTAACAGCTATAAATTTGTGTACTAAAATTTATACTGTATTTAATGTACAACTTTTTGTTAAAGATGTTTTAGAGAATCCAATTATTAAAGATTTATCTGATTTAATATCATCTAATGATAATTTAGATATACATATTTCTATACCAAAAGCTGAAAAAGCAAGCTATTATCCTGCATCTTCTTCTCAGGCAAGAACATACTATGTATCAAGTATTGCAGGGAACAATTCTAATTTATATAACATTGCAGGCGGATTAATATTAGATAAAGTTCCAGATATTAAAAAATTAGAAAATGTTTTTAATAAATTAATCGAAAGACAACCTTCTTTAAGAACATATTTCGAAATCGAAGATGAAAAAGTAGTTCAAAAAATTAAAGATAATGTAGA
>CANQZZ010000137.1 GCA_947628465.1 uncultured Clostridia bacterium | reverse complement strand
AAAAAGGGGCCTGGCCCCTTTTTCCCTAAAAATTTGAAAATATAATTGTAAAAAATGAAACAATATGATATATTTTAAAAATAAGATAATTATGAGAGGAGTAATAAAAATTGAGTACTAACGATAATGTAATTGATAAACTAAAATATTTAGGTCTAGATTTTGATAAAATACCGAAATCACTTAAAGAATTTAAATCATTAGAATATAGACCTTCAAAATATAATGATGAGCATGTATATAAAGTATATAAATATATAGATGTAAATGATATTCAAATATTACTTACTCCTACAAACAGACTATCTAATATTTCAGAAAAATATCGGAAAAGCTTCTCCAATATGTGAATATTTGAATCCAAACAATGAAGAAAATATAGAAAAACATGCAAAATTTTTATCTATGGTTTCTAGTATGGATATAGAAAAAATAAAAGAGATAGAAGAAGAACAAAAAGTATTGGATAAAAGTGTGCCTTTCAAAGTTAAATATTCAAAAGATTATTTATGGCAAATATATTATTCTGAATACACAGATAAATATTTTATGCTAGTTACAACAGAGGATTTAGAGTATTCTGCTTTCTTTTATGTGCTTAAAAAACAGCTAAAAAAATCAAGAAAAAAAGAGAAAATATTTGTACCAATTAGCTACACAGATTATAGCAATGAATACTTAAATAGAATGCAAATTTCTGATATTGAAAACTATTTATGGCTTTTTACAAAAGAGTGGCCATTAGTTTATGAAGTATATGATAAAAATGGAAAACTAAGCCTTGAAATAATAGGCAAAGCATATATATATGATGATATACAAAGTGACTATAAAATAAAATTAGAAAGCAAAGAAGAAGCAGATAAATTATATAAATTACTAAAAGCGCTATTCATAATGCAAACAGAAGTATCTCATCATTATAAAATTAGATTGTCTATTAATGATAAAGGTGGCTTAGATTTCAATATAAATAATAAAAAAATAATATATGAAATTTTATCAAGTTTCGTAAAAGAAGAATATTTAAAGGCAGAAGACAATAAAAATTATTTAATACAAGACAAAACAAAAAAAGAAAAAGAATTAGATAGATTACAAAAAAAATCTTCGAAATTAGAACAAGATTTTTTAGAGAAGGAAAAACAAATAACTACTTTCTTAGAGTGCAAAAAAACATTTTTTGGAAGAGTTAAATATTTTATAAAATATAAAAAAGTAAAATTAGTAGATGAAGTTGATAAAAAAGAAAAAGAGCAAGATGTAAAAATAATTAGAGTTAATAAATATGCTGATATAAAAGATAATTATACATTAGAAGAATTAATAGAGTTATACAAACAAGTAGATAAAGAAGAGCTAAAGGTAACAAATTTAAATTTAGATATCAAAGCAATAAAACAAAAAATTAAAAATCTAGAAGGAAAAGTAAAAAATGCTGTTATTTATATACAAGAAATAGACAAACATAAAAAGAGTATTTTTGAATTTTGGAAGTTTACAAATAAAGATAAAGAAGCAGAATTACCTGCAGGCGAAGTAAAAGAAAAAGATGAAGAAAAGATAAAAAAAGTATTTAATTATGAATTTGATTTTGAAGATTTATCAACAAAACTAGATGAAATGCAAAGAAATAATTTATCAAGGGATGAATTAAATAGTCTTTATCTTACTACAACATTTATATTAGATAACATTAATCAAATAGTAAGAAATGAAGCAATAACAAGAGATCAAATAGTAAGTTTAAAACATATATTACTTGGTGAAAATTCATCATCTGAAAAAGAAAAATTTGATATATTTGATGGAGCTGCTTATGATGAAAACACAAAAACATTAGCAAATAAAAAACATAGAGAAGCAGAAAGAGAAATAACAAAAATATTAGATATTAAAAAAACTACAACAGCTATAGGATATACAAAAGTGTTAGAGCAAGTAATAGAAAATTTAGATTCAGCATTTAAAAAGATAGAATTACCTTTAGATTTATCAGTATATAAAGCAAGCAGCAAAGATTTTAAGGATGATAAATTTAATGTGTTCAATATCGAAGGGAAAAATACAATAGAGAATATATTAAAAGAAGATGTAGAAACATTTAATCTTTATAAAATAAATTTAAAGGAAAACGACCTTATTCTAGCATTTACAAATATTGCATACTTTGAAAACAGCAATAAAACCTTACCACTAGGAATGAATGTATCAGAAGGAATATTATTAAATAATGAATTATTAGATTTAGAATTAAAATCAAAAGAAAAATTAAAAATAGTATCATATAATAATCCAAACGATGAATTGTCTGATATAACTATAAAAACAATAAATGTAGAAGAATACTAAATAAGTCGGCATAGACCAAATGACAATAATTCAACAAAGAGGAGACAGTTTCCTTTTGTTGAATTATGAAGAAACAAATGAAAGAAGGAGATAATAAGTGAATAAGAACTTTTTCAAATATGATGGTATTACTATGATAGCATTAGTCATAACAATAATAATAATGTTAATATTAGTAGTTGTATCAATAACAGTAGCGTTAAACGGAGGACTATTTAATATAGCAAAAAATGCAAAAGTTAATACAGAAAAAGAAATAGATGCAGAACAAGAATTAGCAAGTGGAAAAATAAAGATAGGTGAAAAATCATACAGTTCAATAGATGAATATATAAAAGAAAACTCAACACAATCAGAAAAAAAGTTATATGCCAAACCCGTGGAGCAAGAACGGAGAAATAATAGAAAATTATTATATTAAAGGAAATGAAATACTTAGCTGGGAAGGTTGGTCTATATCAAAATATTTTAAAGTTGAAAAAGATAAAATTTATATTTTGAGTTATTCTATGAATTCATATTTAGCAAGTTATAATGAAGATAAAACATATAATTCAACTTCGCCTACGGTTGGAAATATTGCAGGATATACAATTGTTAAGGGAGTTGTTGATGGATATTACAGGTTTTCTGCAGCAACTTCTACTATTAAAAATTTTAAAATGTACGAAATCCAAAATGTCAATGAAATTGTTTTCCTTAGTGATGAACAATCAAATGAAGAATAGGACTAGCTATTAATTAGCTAGCTTATTTATATGGTAAATATTGTGTAATAAAATAATAATTTATAATTAATTATAAAAATAATATTTAATCACTACTTGTAAAAAATAAAAACATATTGTATAATACAAATCACATGCCGATGTGGCGGAACTGGCAGACGCACTAGACTCAAAATCTAGCGGGAAACCATGTGGGTTCGAGTCCCACCATCGGTACCATATAAAAAAGAAACGCTTTGTTGAGCGTTCCTTTTTTGCTAATTTTCTTGACTATTTTCTATAGTTTTTCCCTTTTTTAATTCTTTAGTTATTCTATTATGATATATAAAAATTGGGATACAAGTAATTACTAAAGATAAAGTAGAAAGTACATTTACTATATTTCTATTTATATCTGCTTGTTTATCATTATAGTCAGTATATAAACTTTCCTCTGGCAATAAAATATCTAATCCATTTCTA
>CANQZZ010000136.1 GCA_947628465.1 uncultured Clostridia bacterium | reverse complement strand
TAATATAATACAGGCATAAAAGGAGAGATTTTATGCCTGATTTTGTTCATTTACATGTCCATAGCGAATTTAGTTTGCTAGATGGAGCAAATAGAATAAAAGATTTACCAAAAAGAGCAAAAGAACTTGGAATGGATTCTATTGCTATTACTGATCATGGGGTAATGTTTGGCGTAGTAGACTTTTATAAAGCATGCAAGGCAGAAGGAGTAAAGCCTATTATAGGATGCGAAGTATATGTTGCTCCAAGAACAAGATTTGATAAAGAAGCAAACATTGATAACCATTACTATCATTTAATATTGCTTGCAAAAAATCAAACAGGATATAAAAATTTAAGTAGATTAGTTTCAATGGGCTTTACAGAAGGCTTTTATTATAAACCTCGTATAGATTATGAAATTTTAGAAAAATATCATGAAGGATTAATAGCTTTAAGTGCTTGCCTTGCAGGAAATGTAAATAGAGAAATTCTAAATAATAATATAGAAAAAGCAGAAGAAATAGCACTTTGGCATAAAAATTTATTTGGTAAAGATTACTATTTAGAAATACAACCAAATGGACTTCCAGAGCAAGTATTAGTAAATCAAAAATTAATAGAAATGTCTAAAAAATTAGACATTCCACTTGTTGCAACAAATGATGCACATTATCTAAAAAAAGAAGATGCATATAATCATGAAATCTTACTATGTATACAAACAGGCAAGAAAATGACAGACGAAGATAGAATGAGGATGGGAACAGACGAATTCTATGTAAAATCACCAGAAGAAATGTCAGAATATTTTAAAAATGTTCCAGAAGCAATAGAAAACACAGTTAAAATAGCAGAAAAATGTAATGTAGAATTTGAATTTGGTAATACAAAGCTTCCAAATTATGAAGTTCCAAAAGAGTTTGCAACACATACAGATTACTTTATACATTTAAGCAATGAAGGTTTGAAAAGAAGATACGGCGAAAATCCACCTAAAGAAATAAAAGATAGATTTGAATATGAATTATCAGTAATAGAAAAAATGGGATATGTAGATTATTTCTTAATAGTTTGGGATTTTATTAATTATGCAAGAACAAACGGAATAAGTGTAGGACCACGGGCGTGGCTCAGGTGCAGGTTCCATAGTTGCATACGCATTAGGAATAACAGATATAGACCCAATAAAATATAACTTACTATTTGAGAGGTTTTTAAATCCAGAAAGAATTAGTATGCCCGATTTTGATATAGACTTTGATTACGAAAGAAGAAGCGAAGTTATAGATTATGTTGGAAGAAAATATGGAAGAGACCATGTATCACAAATTATAACATTTGGAACGATGTCTGCAAGAATGGTAATAAGAGATGTTGCAAGAGCATTAGATGTGCCATATGCAGAAGCAGATAGGCTTGCAAAAATGGTACCAAATGAACTACACATTACTATTAAAAAAGCATTAGAGCAAAACAGAGAATTAGGAGAGCTCTATGAAAGAGATGAAGAAACAAGAAAATTACTAGATATAGCAATGGGGCTAGAAGGTATGCCAAGACAAGCATCTACTCATGCATGTGGAATAGTTATTACAAAAGATCCAGTTATAGACTATGTACCTTTATATGTAAATGAGGGAACAATATCTACAGAATTTATAATGACAACTCTAGAAGAACTAGGGTTATTAAAAATGGACTTTTTAGGACTAAGAACTCTTACAGTAATATCAGATACAATTAAGCTCGTAAAACAAGTAAGAGGAATAGACGTAAAAATTGATAAAGAAATGAATGACCAAAAAGTTTTTGAAGAAACTTGGAGAAGCGGAAATACATCAGGAGTATTCCAATTTGAGAGTCAAGGTATGACAAACTTTATGAAAGAATTAAAACCAGATAGCCTTGAGGATATAATAGCAGGAGTTTCTTTATATAGACCAGGTCCAATGGATCAAATACCAAGATATATAAAGAATAAATTGGATCCAGAGCATAGTGAATATACACACCCAAGTCTAATACCAATACTAAATGTAACTTATGGTTGTATGGTATATCAAGAACAAGTTATGCAAATAGTAAGAGATTTAGCGGGATATTCACTTCGGAAGAGCGGATTTGGTAAGACGTGCAATGGGAAAGAAAAAGCTAGATGTAATGGCAAAAGAAAGAGAAAACTTTATAAATGGGCAAACAGATGAAAATGGAAATGTAATAATCCCAGGTTGTGTAAGAAACGGAATATCAAAAGAAGATGCAAATAGAATATTTGATGAAATGGCCGAATTTGCAAAATATGCATTTAATAAATCACATGCAGCAGCTTATGCAGTAGTAGCATATCAAACAGCATATTTAAAAACATATTATGCACCAGAATTTATGGCAGCAACATTAAACAGCTTTTTAGGTAATTTAGATAAAGTTCCAGAATACATAGATGAATGTAAAAGACTAAAAATAGAAATATTAAAGCCAGATATCAATAAAAGTTATACTAAATTTACTGTTGACGGAAACAAAATAAGATTTGGACTTCGGAAGTGTAAAAAATGTTGGCAATGCAGTAGTTGATTCAATTGTTAGTGAAAGAGAAAAAAATGGTGAATTTAAAAGTTTTACAGACTTTTGCGAAAGAATGTCAGGAGAAGCTGTCAATAAAAGATGTATAGAAAGCTTAATAAAGGCTGGAGCTTTTGATGAATTTGAACAAACAAGAAGTACACTGCTTGCATCATTTGAAGGCATATTAGATACTATAAATGATACATCAAGAAAAACAATGCAAGGACAAGTTTCTATGTTTGATTTAGGAAAAACTGAAGATGAAAAAATTGAAAACATGAAATATAGCTTTACTACATTAAAAGAATTTGATGAAAAAGAGTTATTATCAATGGAAAAAGAAATGCTTGGTATATATATATCAGGACATCCACTAGAAAAATTAAAAGAAAAAATACAACAAGTTGCTACAATAAATACACTTCAAATGATGCAAATGAATGAGGAAAACAATTTAGGCGATGATGGAAAACAAGTAAAATATGTAGGAATTATAACATCAATAAAAAAGAAATATACAAAAAGAAATACTTTAATGGCATTTATGACAGTAGAAGATTTATATGGAAGCACAGAAATAATTGTATTTGATAGTTGTTATAGTAAATCACAAAACATATTATTAGAAGAAAACATTGTATTAATAGATGGAAGATTAAGCATAAGAGAAGACGAACCAGTAAAAATAGTTGCAAACAGCATTACAGAATTTAATGCAAATATAGGGCGTCAAAATGAAACAATTGCAGATGGTGTAAAAAATGGCATTACTTTTCGGTGAATCACAAGCAATAGTACAAAAACCTAAAATATTGACAATAAATATAACAAATATTTCTGAAATACAAAAAGATAAATTAAGAGGTGCAATAAAATTCTTTACAGGAGATAGAAACAATATTGCAGTTCAAGTAAATGATAATGGTACATTAAAGCCATGTGGAGCAATATATTTTAATGAACAAATACTTAATGCTTTTAAAGAAATAGTTGGGGAAGAAAATATAGAAGTAAA
>CANQZZ010000135.1 GCA_947628465.1 uncultured Clostridia bacterium | reverse complement strand
GTCAAATTGTTTACCTTTTTCAATAAAACCATCAATTTTAACTACAGGACAATTATCCTTTTCAAAATCCATAAAATCATTCCTTTTCATATAATATAGCTTTAAGCTTAATATATAATATGTTATAAAAAATAAAAAAGTGATATAATTTGTAGATATAAAAAATATATTGTGATATAATGAATTCATATAATAAAAGATAAAACAAGGAGGAACATATGAAAAAAACTCAAATTTTAATTGTTTCAATAGTTGTAATATTACTATTAGCTGTTGTAACAGTTACTGCATTGTATTTTGCAACAGATATTTTTAGAACAAACAAGCAATTATTTACAAAGTATGTGTCACAAATTAATTTAAAAGAATTTATTAATTTAGACGAATATAATAATTTTTTGAAAAAAGCAGAAAGCCAGGCACATTCTGCAAATGGAGAATTTAGTGTTAATGTCTCACAAGAAAATGAAACTATGGGAGAATCAATAAAATATCAAGGGTATTCAGATCCAATAAATAAAAAATCTAATTATGTAATAACACTAAATCAAAATGATACAACATTACTTTCAATGGACTATTTAAGAGATAATGATTTATATGGAATTTTATTTAATGAAGTTGTGAAGCAATATATAGTAGTAGAAAACAATAATTTAAAAGAATTTGCTTCAAAATTAGGAATAGAAGATGTTGAAAATATTCCAGATAAAATAGAAAATCTAGATCAATATATTAATTACGAAGAACTAAAAGAAATATATAGTAAATATTTCAACATAGTAGTTGAGTCTATAGACGAAGATAATTTCTATAAGCTAGAAAAAGACAATATTCTTTTAGATGGAAAAACAGTAGAAGCAGATGGATATGCAATAAAATTAAAATTAAAAGATATGCAAACTATACTTACAAGAATATTAAACAGTCTAAAAAATGATGAGCAAGTTTTTAACATAATAAGCAAAATAGATACTAATACAACTTTTGAAGAATATCAAAGTGGTACTCAAGCAACCATAGATGAGTTAACATCAAGAGAAATATCTAAAGAAGAAAATGTAGACATTGTTACAATAAGTGTTTATAAACAAGGAAAAAATGCTGTTAAATTAACATTAGATGTAATGGCAGACGAAACAGAAACTATAGAACTTTCAATAGAAAAATTATCAAAAGGTATGACATTAAAAGCAAGTATTATTGATTCAGTTTCAAACCAACTTGGAGATGCAATAATGGAAATTACAAAAACTACAGAAGGCGAGAATGAGGATTTTGTAATTAGCATAAATTCATATGATGACTCATCTTCAAGCTTTACTATTAATGTATCTAGAACAGGGGCTCTTAAATCAGATGATGTTACATTTGATGTAAATATACAAATTCCTATTGGAGAAGAAGCTGGATATGTAGATATAGAATTAAAAAATAAAATAAACTTTGCAGGAACTCAAGAACTTAAAGAATTTACAGACGGCAATCATTTAGTAATTAATAACCTTCAAGGAGAACAAATAACAAGCTTATTTACTAATTTAGGAAAGCTATTATCTGAAAAACTTAAAGATGAAATGTTTATATCAATGGCAAAAACTATGACAGGTGGATTGTATGAAATAGCTAGGCAAGCTGCAGATGAAACTGAAATGGCAATAGAACAAGAAAGCTCACTTTCAGATAGACCATTTGAAATAAATGGACAAATATACAATAATGTAGAAGAATATATTAATTCAGGTTATTAATATGAATATAATAAATTTAAGAGAGTTCACTTTGAACTCTCTTAAAAAATGCAAAAAAATGTTGATAAAAAATATTTTTTAATATATGATATATAATATTGAATTGTGTGAAAAATAAAAGGTGGGGAAAATGTATTTAAAAAGACTAGAATTACAAGGATTCAAATCATTTGCAGATAAAACAGTTTTAGAATTTATGCCAGGGATAACTTCAGTTATTGGACCAAATGGCTCTGGTAAAAGTAATATATCTGACAGTATAAGATGGGTACTTGGCGAGCAAAGTATGAAATCTTTAAGAGGTTCAAAATCAGAAGATATAATATTTGCAGGAACACAAAGTAGAAAATCTTTAGGCTTTGCAGAAGCCTCAATTGTTATAGACAATAGCGATGGAAAATTACCAATAGAATTTTCAGAAGTTACAGTTACAAGAAGAATATACAGAAGTGGAGAATCAGGATATTATATAAACAAAACACCATGCAGATTAAAAGACGTATTAGAGCTATTTATGGACACAGGAATAGGAAAAGACCGGTTATTCAATAATAGGACAAGGTAAAATAGAAGATATAATAAGCAATAAATCAGAGGACAGACGTAGCATCTTTGAAGAAGCTGCAGGAATTGTAAAATACAGAGTAAGAAAAGCAGATTCTGAAAAGAAGTTAGAACAAACAAAATTAAATCTTTTAAGAATAAATGATATTTTATCAGAAATAGAAGTAAATATAGAACCACTAAAAAAGCAATCAGAAAAAGCAAAAAAGTTTTTAGATTTAAGAGAAGAATTGAAAGGAATAGAAATAGGCTTGTTCCTATACAACATAGATAATTATAAAGAAAAAATCGCAGAAATTGCAAAAGACATTGATGTTTTTACAAATCAAAATAAAGATGAAGAAACAAAAATGCAAGAAAAACAAGCCTTAAAAGAAGAACTAAAAGCTAAAATAGATGAGATAACAGTAAAAATAGAAGAAACACAAAACTTAGGCTTCGAAATGAGAGAAAAGCAAGAAAAAATTAATTCTGATATTAATATTGCCAATGAAAGAATTGCAAATAATAAAGAAAATTTCGATAGATATTTAAAAGAAATAGAAGAAGTAAATTTAAGAATCACGGAATTAGAAGAAGAAAAGAAACAAAGACTAGAAAAGAAAACAAATCTATTTTCAAACAGAGAAAAATTTGCCAAAGAATTAGAAGAAAAAGAAAAAGAATTAGCTGAAATTAGTACAAAATTATCAGCAGAAGAAAAGCACATAGAAGAAAAGAAAAAGAAAGTAGAAGAAAATACTGACTTAAAATATGAAAAAGCAACATTAATAAATACTCAAGAAGTAAATTATGAGAACTTAGAAAAAAGAGAAAAAACAGTAAAGAATGAAATATCTGACACTATTTCAGAATTAGACCAAAAAAGGCTAGAAAAAGATGAAATATCTAAAACATTTTATGAAATAGAAGCAAAAAGAAATGATGCAAGTAAAAAATTAGAAGAAATAAATGCAAAAAAGGAAACAAGTCTTGCAAAACTAAAAGAATATCAAGACCAAATAAATGTAGCATCAGATGAATTAAGAGTAAAAGAATCAAAGCTTAAATTCTTAAAAGATATGGAAAAAGAAAAAGAAGGATACACAAGAAGTGTAAAAGCCCTTTTATTAGAGTGCGACAAAAACGAAGGACTTAAAAAAGGTATGCATGGTGTACTTGCAAATATCATATCAGTACCAAAAGAATATGAAACAGCAATTGAAATGACACTTGGACAAACACTTCAAAATATAGTTACAGATACAGAAGAAGATGCAAAAAAATTAATAGAACATTTAAGAAAAAACAA
>CANQZZ010000134.1 GCA_947628465.1 uncultured Clostridia bacterium | reverse complement strand
GAAATTATATTTCCATCATCATACTTATCATTTACAAAATGAACTGTAGGACCACTAATTTTTTCTTTTGCTTCAACTACTGCTCTATGAACATTCATACCATACATACCTTTTCCACCAAACTTTGGAAGAAGAGAAGGGTGTGTATTTATAATAGTATATTTATTTATCAGCCTTTTTCCAATCATTTTTAAATATCCAACAAGAACAATTAAATCTATATCATAATTTTTAAGAACATTTTCTAGTTCTAAATCAACATCTTCTAAAGATTTGTTTTTTATTATATAAGTAGGAATATTACTTATCTTAGCTCTCTCAAGAGCATAAGCATCTTTATTATCAGAGACTACAAGATTTATTTTTGCATCTAATACACCACTATTTATATTATCAATAACACTTTGAAGAGTTGTACCATTACCGCGATGCAAACATAACTAAATTATACATATATAAACCTCCTCTTATATTCTGAAAGAATTATAACATTACAAGTAAATTTTTTCAAGCAAAAGAAGACAGGTCAATTTTGCTTAAATTTATCTTACAATATAAGATTATAACAAGAAAATAATGTCAATTTAAAAAAAACTCTGTACTTTTTTGTAAATAAATATTATAATAAATTTATGTTTGTAAAATGGATGGAGGAACTTTAATGTTTGATAGTGTTAAAGAGGAATGTGGAGTATTTGGGGTATACTCCAAACAACCTGAAAAACTAGCATATATAACATGCGTAGGCTTATCAGGACTTCAGCATAGAGGAGAAGAAAGTTGCCGGGATAGCTGTAAATACAGATGGAGTAATATCATATCATAAAGATCAAGGATTGGTATCTGAAGTATTTACAAATGAAGTTTTAGACAGTTTGCCAGCAGGAAATATGTCAATAGGGCATGTTAGATATTCAACAACAGGTTCAGCAAGAAAAGAAAATGCACAGCCAATGGTAATAAGACATAAAAAAGGAAATTTAGCAGTAGCACATAACGGAAATATCACGAATGCAATGGATTTAAAACAGGAACTAGAAGATAACGGAGCAATATTTACAACTACGAATGATACAGAAGTTATATGCCATATAATAGTAAGGGAAAGATTAAAAGCAAAATCAACAGAAGAAGCAATAGCAAACACTATGAAAATACTAAAAGGAGCATATTCTTTAGTAATAATGTCTCCACAAAAATTAATAGCGTGCCGTGATCCTCAAGGATTCAGACCATTATGTATGGGAAAACTCGGAAATGATATAATTTTTGCATCGGAAAGTTGTGCATTAGATATATGTGGAGCAGAATTTATAAGAGATGTAAAACCGGGAGAAATAATAGTAGTAAAAGATGGTAATATAGAATCAATAGAGTATGATAGCAAAGAAAAAAAAGGAATGTGTGTATTTGAATATATATATTTTGCAAGACCAGACTCAATATTAGAAGGAATGTCGGTACATGAATTTAGAGAAAAAGCAGGAAGATGTTTAGCAAATCAAAATCCAGTAGATGCAGATATAGTTGCTGCTGTACCAGATTCGGGAGTAGATGCAGCATTAGGATATTCAAAGGAATCAAAAATACCATATGACTTAGTATTTACAAAAAGTAAATATATAGGAAGAACATTTATACAAAATACACAAAACAAAAGAAAAAAATTAGTAGCATTAAAATTGAATCCATTAAAGAATAGTATTAAAGGTAAAAGAATAGTATTAATAGATGATTCAATTGTTAGAGGAACAACTTTAACAGGTATAGTAAAAACACTTAGAAAAGCAGGAGCGAAAGAAGTACATTTAAGAATTGCTGCACCAGCATTTATAGATATATGTTACTTTGGGACAGATATCGACGACAAGGAAAGTTTAATAGCAAATGGAAGAACAGTTGAAGAAGTAAGAGAAATCGTAGGTGCAGATACATTAGAATATTTAAGCATTGAAAATTTAAAAGAAATAACAAAAGGATGTAATATAGATAATTTTTGTATGGGATGTTTTACGCATAAATATCCTATAGAAGTACCAAAAGAAATAAAAAAAGATAGATTTGAAGAAAAAATAAAATCATAAATTAGGAGGTAAAATTATGGCATGTAATTGCGGAAACAATGGAAAGGATGAAGAACTTCAAAAAATATTAGAAACTTATACAAATGATAAAAGTAATTTAATACAAATATTAAATGAAGTACAAGAAAAATATGGATATATTCCTGAATTTGCACAAAAAGAAATTGCAGAATATTTAGGACTAACAATGGCAGAAGTTTATGGGGTAATTACATTTTATGCAAGATTTACTTTAAAGCCAAAAGGAAAATACAATGTAGCAGTATGTCTTGGAACAGCTTGCTTTGTTAAAGGCTCAGAAAAGATTTTAGACAGATTAAAACAAAAACTAGGAATAGATGTTGGCGAAACTACAAAAGACGGAAAATTTTCTATAGAAGCAACAAGATGTATAGGAGCATGTGGCCTAGCACCAGTATTTACTGTAAATGGCGAAGTTTATGGAAAAGCTACACCTGAAATTTTAGATAAAGTTATTGATGAATATATGAAGAAGGAGGACTAACATGAAAACTCTAGAAGAAATCAGAAAAATTAGAGAGGAAAAAAGAAAAGAATTAGATTTGCGTGTTAACTTAAAAGCAAACACTGTAGAAAAACATATTCTTGTATGTCATGGTACAGGATGTACATCTTCTAAATCACCTAAAATTATTGAAAATTTTAGAAAGATTATAGAAGAGAAAAACATTAAAAATGTAAGAGTTGTACAAACTGGATGCTTTGGTTTATGTGCAAAAGGACCAATAGTTATAATAAGACCAGAAGACACATTTTATGCAATGGTAAAACCAGAGGACTGTGAAGAAATAATAAACACACATATAATAGAAGGAAAAACGGTAGAAAGATTACTTTGCAAAGATATAGATAACTCAATAGTTAATAGATTAGACGAATTAAATTTCTATAAAAAGCAAAAAAGAATC
The DNA here is from genome assembly GCA_947628465.1 of uncultured Clostridia bacterium. Next base: position 605 of record CANQZZ010000134.1, on the reverse strand, counting down.
GCGCTAAAAAACTGTGGAATAATAGACCCAGAAAACATTGATGAATACATAGCTTTTGATGGATATAAAGCTCTAGAAAAAGTATTATTTGAAATGACACCAGATGATGTAATAAATGAAGTAACAGAATCTGGACTTCGTGGTAGAGGCGGAGCTGGTTTCCCAACAGGTAAAAAATGGTTCTTTACAAAAATTGCAGAAGGAGACCAAAAATATGTAGTATGTAATGCAGACGAAGGTGACCCAGGTGCATTTATGGATAGAAGTATATTAGAAGGTGACCCACACTGTGTTATAGAAGCTATGATGATTGCAGGATACGCAATAGGAGCAAATAAGGGATATATTTATGTAAGAGCAGAATACCCAATTGCAGTACATAGATTTCAAACAGCAATAGACCAAGCAAAAGAATATGGAATATTAGGAAAAAAAATATTTGGAACAGACTTTGATTTTGATTTGGAAGTAAGACTTGGAGCAGGGGCTTTCGTTTGTGGTGAAGAAACTGCGCTTTTAGAGTCAATAGAAGGAAGATCTGGAAGACCAAGAATAAAACCACCATTCCCAGCAAATGTTGGATTATGGGGAAAACCTACATTAAT
>CANQZZ010000133.1 GCA_947628465.1 uncultured Clostridia bacterium | reverse complement strand
TTCCCTGTAATATTTGAAATATTACTTATGGAATTTTCTTTTGAACTGATAAGAGAGTCAAGCCTTAGAGTTCCTACACCTATTGGTCCAACTATTCGGAATTGTTGGTGCTCTTATCCTTCGGTGAGGCATCAGTTAGTGCAAATTTAGTAAGCCCTATTTTAATTATTATAGTTGCAATTACTGCTATTTGCTCATTTGCAATACCTGATTTTTCACTTGGTTTTACTTTAAGAATTTTTAGATTTTTATATATTTTATTAGGATATATTGCAGGTTTTTTAGGAATAGCTATAGGTATATTTGTGCAACTTGCAGTTCTTGCAAATAGTAAATCTTTTGGTGTGTCATATTTAGCACCTTACCTTCCTGTTACTAATTTAAATACAGATGCTTCTTATTTTGTTCCTCCTATGTGGAAAAGGGAAAAAAGAGCAGACTTTTTAAATACTAAACAACCTAGATCTCAAGGAAAAATAAGTATGAAATGGAAATTTTGGAAAGGAAATAAATAATATATGGATTCATTACAAAAAATAGGTAAATTTGAAGCAATTTCTTTAATTATAATGATTACTATTAACCAAATAATTTTTAATTTGCCAAATACAATTATTTTAAATACAGGCTCTTCTGCTTGGCTTAATGTAATTGTTATCAGTATCATTGCTATTCTTTTTAGTTTGTTAATTTGTAAATTGTTTAAAAAATTTCCTACTCAAGATATTGTAGATGTTTCTGAATATTTAGGTGGCAAAATATTAAAAGCAATTGTTGGTATTTTATATATATTGTTTTTTATCTTCATTGCTGGAATTTTTTTAAGATATTTAGCAAGTAGTTTAAAATTAATATATTTTGAAAAAAGCCCTATTGTATTTTTGTTACTTTTATTTTTAATTCCTGTTGTAATGACAGCAAAATTAGGAATTAAACCTATTTCACAAGTAAATCTTCTACTTACACCAATTGTTTTACTTAGCATGATTGCAATATTTTTTTCAACTGTAAAAGATTTTGTGCCAGAAAGAATCTTCCCTATTTTAGGTTTTGGAGCTGATAAAACATTTTTGATAGGATTAAATAATATATTTACATTTAGTTGTTTTGCTTATCTTTATTTTTTAATTCCTATACTTAAAAACCCTGAAGATTTTAAAAAAGTAGCAGTTACATCTGTTATAGTTTCAGCAATATATTTGTTTTTAAGTGTTGTATGCCTACTTATGATGTTTCCTTTTATTGCTTTTTCTGATGAAATGCTTTCTGTATATCTGCTTACAAGATTAATTGAATTCGGAAAGTTCTTTCAAAGAGTTGATGCTATTTTTATATTTATATGGATTCTATCTACATTTTCTTTTTTAAGTATAACTGCTGAGCTTATAGCTAAAATCTTTAAAAAGCTTACTAAAATCAAATATCATAAAGAAATGAGTTATAGTATTTGCGCAATAATTTTTAGTATAGCTCTCGTTTTTAAAAATGTTTCTGATATGAAATATATACAAAATATTTTACTGAAATATATTATTATTTCTTTAGTATTTGTAATGAGCCTAATTATACTAATTCTTGCTAATCTAAAACATAAAAAGGAGAAAACCTCATGAAAAAAATAATTAGTATTTTAATAATTATAATATTATGCTTAGTTAGTTTAACCGGTTGCTATGATGCTGATGGCTTAGAGGCTTTGGGATATGTTGTTGCAATGGGTATAGATAAAGGTGAAAATGATGAGATAAGATTAAGTCTTCAATTTGCTCTACTTAGCAATAGTTCTGGTGGTAGTCGGTGGAGACAGCAGTCAATCAAAGGACTCTACTGTAACTACTGTTGACTGTGCATCTATTGACTCTGGTATTGCATTAGTAAACAGTTATATTAGTAAAAAAGTAAACTTATCACACTGCAAAGCAATCATTATATCTGAAGAACTTGCTTATGAAGGCATTTCAGAATATATATACACATTAGTTAATAATTTAGAAATTAGGCCTGAATGTAATATAATTATTAGTAGATGCAAAGCTTCTGATTATTTAGATAATTCTAAGCCTACTCTAGAGAGTGTATCTGCTAGATATTATGAATTTACTTTAAATTCTAGTGAATATACTGGCTTTACTGAAAATGTTACATTATCTGATTTTTATTCTGATATGCTTAGTAGTACTAGCCAAGCTCATGCAATACTAGGTGGAATTAATACTGATTCAACTCACAAGGATCATTCTAATCTTCCTCCATATGATACTGAAGGCTCATATAAAGCAGATGAAACACCAATAAAAAGTGAAACAGGACTTGAAAACATGGGTATTGCTGTATTTAATAATGATAAATTAATCGGAGAATTAACCGGAATGGAATCCCTTTCACATATGATGGTTACTAACAACCTTGAAAGCGCAACTATTAGCGTTCCTAATCCATACGATGTAAATTCTGTTACAAGTTTATATATAACTTATTTAAAAAAGCCTAAAATTAATGTTAAATTAGTAAATGGAACTCCTTTTATAGAATGTAATATTTATCTTACTGGAAATATACTTTCTTTGGATGAGCACTTAAATTATTCTGAAGAAAATACTCTTCAACTTATCGAAGATTATACTAATTCATATTTGGAACAAAATATTGCTTCATATTTATATAAAACAGCAAAAGAATATAAAACAGATATTGATAATTTTGGAAAATATGTTATTAGTAAATATCCTACATGGAATGATTGGATAGAAGCTGACTGGTTATATAATTATGAAAATGCGTTTTTTAGTGTAAATGTTAATACTGCTCTTCAAGGAAGTCAGTTATATAATAAGTTATAAGGAGGGCTTTGTATGAGGATTTTAGTAATTATAATATCTATAATAATATTTATTAAAACTTTAAGTTATGGAATTTATGAATTAAAAGATAAAAATAAATTGGGTGGTGTTACAGTTATTGTTATTGCTACAATGGCTCTAATACTTCCGAACCTAATGATTTTGATAAGAGGAATTTAATAAAATTCTAAATAAAAAAATAAAAGAGGGTATGCTTCACTTTTGAAGTGTTCCCCCATTTTTATTTATTCTATCTATTATATATATACAATATTCCTAAAATAATTGTAAGTATTGCAAATGATGTTCCAAGTATTATTGTCCATCTTTTTAATTTTCCTTCTTTTGTTCTTCCTTTATTTTTTTCATAAAAACTAGATGAACTTCCTCCTACTATTGCTCCTGATGCTCCTTCATCCTCTTTTGATTGCATTAAACAAAGTACTATTAATACTAAACAATCTATTACATAAATTACTGTTACAATGTTTCTTAATATTTCCACTTTTATTTACCTCCAATTAATCTTACTAACTGACTTATATATTTTAGCATACTCATTCTGAAAATGCAAGATAATTTTGAACATCTTTGAAATCCTTTAATTTTATTCTTTTTTAATTTCAAAACTCTATTTGACAATGCTAACTTTTTAAATAATTTCTATGTATTTAATTATAATTTCCATATTAGTTTCAATTTCACCATTTATACAAACTATATCATCTTTATTTAATTTTCTATAACAAAAATCTGCTATATCATTATATCCTTTTACTT
>CANQZZ010000132.1 GCA_947628465.1 uncultured Clostridia bacterium | reverse complement strand
GGACAAACACTTCAAAATATAGTTACAGATACAGAAGAAGATGCAAAAAAATTAATAGAACATTTAAGAAAAAACAATTTAGGAAGAGCATCATTCTTACCAATTGCATCTGTAAAAGGTAAAAAGGTAGATAGGTTAATAAAAAACAACTTAGGCGGAGTAATAGGAATTGCATCAGACTTAGTAAAAGTAAATAAAAAGTATGAAGAAATAATATTAAATTTACTAGGTAGAACTGTAATTGTAGATAATATGGAAACTGCAATTATTCTTGCAAGACAAAATAATTATTCATTTAGGATAGTTACACTAAAAGGAGACGTAATAAATCCAAGTGGTGCAATAACAGGTGGTTCTGTAAATACTAAATTTAATAATATAATAGGAAGAACTACTCAAATACAGGACTTAGAAAAAGATATAACAAAATTAAATAAAAAAATAGAAGAATTAGAAAAAGAAAAACAAGAATTTGAAAAATCAAATGAAGATGTAATAGAAGAAGTAATTGGGCTAGAGCATATAATGCAAGATACTGAAATTGTATATGCAACAGAAAAGCAAAAAGTAGTAGCAATAGAAGACAATATCTCAAGATTAGAAAACAAACTTGCTTCTTTAAGAAAAGAACAAACTGAAATAGAAGAAGCAAAAAATGAAAATATAAATGTAAAAGAAAATTTAGAAAAAGAAATTGAAAACTTAGAAAAAGAAATTGAGGAAGTTTCTGTAGAAATAAAAGCATTTAGTGAGAAAAATGGAGATACCCAAAAATACATAGATGATTTAAACTTTGATATTACAAATTTAAAAATATCTGTTAGCTCATTTGATGAAAGTAGTACATCTATAGACGAGCTAGTACAAAGAATAGACCAAGATATAGAAAATAATAAAGCTAGCATAGAAAACAAAACACTTTTAAGAGAAAAAATATTAGAAGACAACAAAATGTTAGAAGAGCAAATTGTAAGTTTAAATGGGCAAATAGAGCAAATGAAACAAGAGGTAGAAACAAGTGGCGACAAAATAGATATTTTAAAACAAGAAAGAGTTACAAAAAATGAAGAACTTACAAAAACAGAAACAGAAATAAATGAGCAATTCAGTATAATAGAAGACTTAAAAGCACAAATAACAAAACAAGAAGTTAAAAAATCTAAAATCGAATATGAACTAGAGCAGATTATAAACAAGATGTGGGAGGATTATGAAATTACTCCAAACAATGCACCAAGTGATTATAAAAAGCCTGAAAACATAGCAGAAACCACAAAGCAAGTAAAACATTTAAGAAATCAAATAAAAGATTTAGGAAGCATAAATATCGATTCAATAGAAGAATACAAACAAACTAAGGAAAGATATGACTTCATGTGTGAGCAAAGATTAGATTTAGAAAATTCAAGTGCCAAACTTAAAAAAGTAATACAAGACATGACAAAAATAATGAAAGAGCAATTCGAAAGACAATTTAATATAATAAATAAAAATTTCCAAGAAGTATTTGTAGAGCTATTCGGTGGAGGAAGAGCAGAATTAAAATTAACAGATGAAGAAAATATATTAGAATGTGGAATAGAAATAGAAGCACAACCACCAGGTAAAAAACTTAAAAACATGTCACTTCTATCAGGTGGAGAAAAAGCATTTACAGCAATTGCACTTTTATTTGCAATTCTAAAAATAAATCCAGCACCTTTCTGTGTGCTTGATGAGATAGAAGCTGCATTAGATGATGTAAATGTATATAGATTTGCAGAATATTTAAAGAAATTTACAAAAGATACACAATTTTTAGTAATAACACACAGGAAAGGAACAATGGAAGCGGCAGATACAGTATATGGAATAACAATGGAAGAAAACGGAATATCAAAACTCCTTTCAATGAAATTGAATTAAATTTATAAAAAAAGTGTTTGACAAACGTTGCATATTATGGTAAAATATTCATCTGTAAGCCGCATAAGTTAGGTGTAAAAAAGCTACAAATATAGTAGCTACCTAAGTTTAATCTTAGCGAGTATTAGAAAAATGGAGGTTGCATAAAAATGTACGCAGTAATTGAAGCTTGTGGAAAGCAATACAAAGTAGAAGAAAAAGACGTTGTATTTTTCGAAAAATTAGATGCAGAAGAAGGTAAAAAAGTTACTTTTGATAAAGTAATATTAGTATCAGATAATGGAAAAGTACAAGTTGGTAACCCTTATGTAAAAGGTGTTAAAGTTGAAGGAAAGGTAGTATCTCATGGAAAAGGTAAGAAAATTATCGTTTTCAAGATGAAAGCCAAAAAGAATGAAAGAAAGAAACAAGGACACAGACAACCATATACAAAGGTTGAAATAACATCAATAAAAACTTCAGCAACAAAAGCTGCAGCAGATAAAGAAGAAAAAGTAGAAGAAAAGCCAGTAGCTAAAAAAACAACTACAAAAACAACATCTACTAAAACAGCAGAAAAAACAACAACTGCAAAAAAGACTACTACAGCTACAACAAAAAAATCAACTACAGCAAAAAAAGAAGAAGCTAAAGCTTAATAGTAAATATTAATAAATGAGATATAAACGATTAAAGGTTCGAAGGGAGTGAATATAAATGGCACATAAAAAAGGTCAAGGTAGTGTTAAAAACGGTAGAGATAGTGAGTCAAAACGTTTAGGTGTAAAAAGAGCAGATGGACAATTCGTTTTGGCAGGAAATATATTAGTAAGACAAAGAGGAACAAAAATACATCCAGGAATTAATGTAGATAAAGGTAGTGATGATACATTATTTGCATTAGTAGATGGAACAGTTAAATTTGAAAAAAAGGGAAAAGACAAAAAACAAGTTAGTGTTTACCCAGTAGAAAGCAAATAAAAAAAAGCTCTCCAAAATATTGGAGAGTTTTTATTGTAATAATAATTAAATTAATGTATAATATATAGAAATTCAAGATGAGGTACAAATCAGAAAGGGGAATATTATGGATAAAAAGATAATATTAAGTGGAATACAAGCAACAGGAAAATTAACACTTGGAAACTATTTAGGAGCATTGGATAATTGGGTAAAGATGCAAGAAGAATATGACTGTTATTATATGATAGCAAATCTTCATTCATTAACAGTAAGAAATAATCCGGAAGAATTAAAGAATAACACATTAAAAATAATAGCAACATACGTTGCAGCCGGGCTTGACCCAGATAAAAACACAATATTTATACAATCTCAAGTAAAAGAGCATGCAGAACTTGCATGGATATTAGATTGTTATACATATATGGGCGAACTATCTAGGATGACTCAATTTAAGGATAAATCAGCAAAACATGCAGATAATATAAATGCAGGACTATTTACATATCCGGCATTAATGGCAGCAGATATTTTGCTATACCAAGCAAATTTAGTACCTGTAGGAGAAGACCAAAGGCAACATCTAGAAATAACAAGAGATATTGCAGAAAGATTTAATAAATTATATGGTAACACCTTTGTTGTACCAGAGGCTTATGTTAGAAAAGAAAGCGCAAGAATTATGGGACTTCAAGAACCTGAAAGTAAAATGAGCAAAAGTGCTACAAATTTAAATGATGTAATATTCTTAGAGGATGAGCCAGAAGTAATTCTTAAAAAATTTAAAAAGGCAGTAACAGATTCAGAAAACAAAGTTAG
>CANQZZ010000131.1 GCA_947628465.1 uncultured Clostridia bacterium | reverse complement strand
GAACTGGCAGACGCACAGGACTTAAAATCCTGCGGTTGAATAAACCGTGCCGGTTCGATTCCGGCCATCTGCACCACGCAAAAGGACCTGTAATTACTGAAATATCAGCAATTACAGGTCCTTTTGTTTTTAAAAAGTAATGCAATAGAGTTTTAATTTGGTTTTTCTAATTCTTTAAATGCATATTCTGTAGACACATCTATATAGTAATTTGCTACATTGTTTCCTTAAACATGTCCAGCTAGATTGAAAGGTTGTATTTTGACATCTTTATGTAAACATAGTATAATATAAGTGTAACCATTTTTTAATGATTCTTCATGTTTGTATCTACATCATGATTGATCGACAACAAATAATTTTAAGGAGGTTAAAAAAATGGCTAACAACATCATCGCAATGGATTCTCTCCGCGAAGAGGCTCGCCAGTCTTATGCAGAGGACTTCGTTGAGGATTGTGTATCTTACTGTGATGAACATCACATTGGTACCATCAGCGACGAAACACTTCGGAATTGTTTTGAGATGCCTTCTACTGGTGTCAAGGTAAAGCACCTCTATTTTGAGGATTGCTATTATCCTATCATCAATTCCACCTGCTTTGACTGCACCGCTGTTGACAGAATTGGGCACTTTTGCACCAATAATGGAAAAGTGGTATTTGTCTATCGCAACGGAAAAACCTATGTGGCAAAGGGATATGGTATTCTGAACGAGTTGCGTGCTGCTGGATACACCGAATCTGGTCTGTTTGTTCCATTCTCGAATGGTGAGCAGATTCAAGATCCTATTCTGAAAGCACGTTGGGAATCCATCACCAGGTAAGCCGTTCCCTTGACAAGCATTGTATGTCTTGGGGCAAAGGAGTCAGCTTTGGCTGGCTCCTTTGTTTTGTTATAAATTACTTGATTTTTATTAAATAATTTTGACATAATTTTATTTCAATAATGTAGACAATATTTAGTAAATGTGATAAAAATACATATTAGGGGGAATAAAACATGAAAGAAGAATTTATACAATTATTAAAAGAAATAGATAGAGAAGGAATGGACAAATTAATAGAATTTTTAGAAAATTCAGATTTTTTTGAAGCACCTGCAAGTACAAGATACCATGGCGCATGGAAAGGTGGACTACTTGAGCATAGCATGAAAGTATATGAAATATTAAAAACAAAAGTAGAAGATAGCGACTCGGTTAAAATAGTTGCACTATTACATGATATTTGTAAAGTAAATTATTATAAAACAGATTATAGAAATGTAAAAAACAATGGAGTATGGGAACAAGTACCATATTATACAGTTGATGATACAATTCCTTACGGCCATGGTGAAAAATCAGTTATGATGCTTACTGAATTTATAAAACTTACACCAGAAGAAAAATATGCAATAAGATGGCACATGGGATTTACCGAACCAAAAGAGTTATATGGAACAATAAGTATGGCATACAAAAAATATCCCCTTGCACTATATACACATGAAGCTGACTTAGAAGCAACATATTTCTATGATATATAAAAATAAATTATAAAAAATAGGGTTTTAGAATATTATTTCTAAAATCCTATTTTTTTATATACTTGTCATACTTGTCCGTAAAAGTTAATATAATTAAATGATAAAAAAAGGAGACCAATTATGAAAAGAAATAAATTATTAGAAAAAGGGAATAAAACTTTTTTAAGTAATTTGAAAGTAGGACAAAGCGCAAAAGTTATCGGCATCAATTTGGACAAACTAGAAATAAGAAGACATTTATTAGATATGGGAATAACAAGGGGAACAAAAATATTAATAAAAAAAGTTGCACCATTTGGTGACCCTGTTGATATCGAACTAAGAGGTTATGAGCTCTGCATTAGAAAAGAAGAGATGAAAAATATTTATGTAGAGATTATTTAATTTTAGGCAAAAGAGGGACAGCCACTTTTTTGCTGAAGGGAGATGTATATATGAAAATAGCGTTAGTAGGAAATCAAAATTCAGGTAAAACCACACTATTTAATCTACTTACAGGAACAAACCAAAAAATAGGAAACTGGCCGGGAGTGACTATAGAAAGAAAAGTAGGAAAAATAAAAGATTTAAATTACGATTTAATTGATTTGCCGGGAATATATTCTTTAAGTCCATATACTATCGAAGAAGAAGTATCAAGAAAATTTATATTAGAAGAAAAGCCTGATATGATAATTAACATTGTGGATAGTACATCTTTAGAAAGAAGCATGTACCTTACAACTCAAGTTATGGAACTAAATACAAAAGTTGTAATTGCACTTAATATGGCAGATAGATTAGAAGCAAAAGGAATACATATAGATATAGACAAGTTATCTAAAGAAATAGGAACAGATATTGTAATAATATCTGCATTAAAAGGAACAGGTATAAATGAATTAAAAAATGTTATAAAGCAGAATGCTGGGAAGAAAGTTATAAGCAAAGAAATATTTAAAGCAGATGTAGAAAATGAAATTTTAAAAATAGAAAATGAATTTAATGTAAATAGATTTATAGCTATAAAAATTTTAGAAAATGATAAAATGTATGAAACTTATCAAACTGCACGAGTAAAAAATTGTAGGAAAATGCTAGAAGAAAGATACAATATGGATATAGAAGAAATAATAGCAAATGAAAGATATGAATATATAGTTGGAATAAAAAATAGAGTAACAAGTATAAAATGTTTAAAAGAAACTATGTCGGATAAATTAGATAAAATATTTTTAAATAAATATCTTGCATTTCCAATATTTATGATAATAATGTTTCTAGTATATTATTTATCAGTTGGAGTGGTGGGAAGCTATACTGTAGATTTAGTAACCCAAATTATAGAGAGACTAGGAGAAATAGTAAGAACAATATTAATTAATATTGGTGCATCAAGCTGGTCCGTAAGTTTAGTAGTAGATGGAATTATTGCAGGATGTGGAGCGGTACTTAATTTTGTACCTCAATTAACAATATTATTTTTATGCATTTCAATACTAGAAACAACAGGATATATGTCAAGAGTTACATTTTTATTAGACAAGTTATTTAGAAAATTTGGATTAAGTGGACAGACTCTAGTTCCATTTATAGTTGGACTTCGGATGCTCAGTTCCTGCAATAATGTCTACAAGAATTATAAAAGATAATAAAGAAAGAGACTTATCAATAATGCTTACACCTTTTATTCCTTGTAGTGCAAAACTTCCAATAATAGCAATGTTTACAGGATATTTCTTTTCAGATAAATCAGGAATTGTATCTGCATCACTTTACTTTTTCGCAATAGCAATAATACTTATATCTGCATTAGTTATAAAAAAACTATTTATGAAAAATACAGGAACAGCATTTATATCAGAACTTCCAGAATATAAAATGCCAAGTGCTAAATATGTTTTAAGAGATGTAGTAGATAAAGTAAAAGAATTTATAAAAAGAGCAGGAACTATAATACTATTTTGTTCTGTGATTATATGGTTTTTATTATCTTTCTCTTGGAAATTAGAATACGGAGTTGAAATAGAAAAAAGTATATTAGCATGGATAGGAAATAAAATCGCGTGGGCTTTTTATCCAATACTTGGAACATTTAGTTGGGAGGCAGCAGTATCTGCAATTCAGGGATTAGTAGCAAAAGAACAAGTAATATCTTCAATGAGTATAATAGCAGG
>CANQZZ010000130.1 GCA_947628465.1 uncultured Clostridia bacterium | reverse complement strand
GTTGAAGCAAAAGAAAAAATTAGTGGTCCTACAGTTCATTTTGTAAATGATAAGTATGATGATGGAAATATAATTTCTCAAACAATAGTAAATCTTGATAAAGATGAGACACCTGAGAGTTTATCTGCTAAAGTACAAGCAGTAGAAAAAATACAACTTACAAAAGTTTTAAAGGATTTTATAGATAGCAAAAAGAACAAAGTTTAAATTTACTTTGTTCTTTTATTTTTTATGGTTTTAAGATGTGTCCCAAATGGGACAAAATGTCCCAGAAAGAAACGTCCCCTTTGGGACATTAATTGAATATTTCTTCGAATTCGTCCCCGTCTATTTTTTCTTTTTCTAATAGTCTTTGTGCTACTGCCGTTAGTTTATCCATATTGCTACTTAAGATTTCTTTAGCAGTATTATATGCTCTATCTATTATTCTTTTTACTTCTTCGTCTATCATGTTTGCTGTTTCTTCACTGAAGTTTTTGGTTTGTGCAAAATCTCTTCCAAGGAATACTTGGTCTTGGTCTGAACCAAATGTAATTGTTCCTATTCTATCACTCATTCCGTATTTTGTTACCATTTCTCTTGCAATCTTTGTTGCTCTTTCTATATCATTGCTTGCACCTGTTGATATATCATCTAATGCTAAACTTTCAGCTACTCTACCTCCTAATAGAGAAACTATAGTTTCTTCCATTTCTGATTTAGACATAAAGTTTTTGTCTTCATCTGGTTTGTACATTGTATATCCTCCAGCCATACCACGTGGTACTATTGATATTTGATGTACATTGTCTTGTGTTGGCAAGAATCTACTTACAACTGCATGACCTGCTTCATGGAATGCAACTAATTTATTTTCTTTTTCGCTTCTTACTCTACTCTTCTTTTCAGGTCCCATTGTTACTTTTATCATTGCATCTTCAATTTCTGCCATACTTATTTCATTTTTATTTCTCCTTGCTGCAAGAAGTGCTGCTTCATTTAATACGTTTTCTAAGTCTGCTCCTGCAAATCCTGCTGTATTTTTTGCTATTGTTTTTAAATCAACATCATCAGCTATTTTTTTCTTTCTGCTATGAACTTCTAATATTTGCTCTCTTGCTTTTACGTCAGGTGCTGATACTACTATTTGTCTATCAAATCTTCCTGGACGAAGAAGTGCTTTATCTAATACGTCTGGTCTGTTTGTTGCTGCAAGTACTATAACTCCCTCGTTTGTTCCAAATCCGTCCATTTCAACTAATAATTGGTTTAATGTTTGTTCTCTTTCATCATGTCCGGCCTCCTAGCCCTGCTCCTCTTTGACGTCCAACTGCATCTATTTCATCTATAAATATTATACATGGTGCATTTCTTTTTGCTTGCTCAAATAAATCTCTTACTCTTGATGCACCAACACCAACGAACATTTCAACAAAGTCTGAACCACTTATTATAAAGAAAGGTACTCCTGCTTCTCCTGCTACTGCTTTTGCAAGTAATGTTTTACCTGTACCTGGCTGACCTACTAATAATACACCTTTTGGTATTCTTGCACCCATGTCTGTAAATTTTTTAGGTGATTTCAAAAACTCTACTATTTCTTCTAATTCTTCTTTTTCTTCATCTACACCTGCTACATCATCAAAAGTAACTTTTGTTTTATCAGCAACTCCCATCATTCTTGCTCTACTTTTTCCAAATGACATAGTTTTGTTTCCAGCTCCACCTTGGTTACTTCCCATTATTAAGAACCAGAAAATGAAGAATATTATTATAATTCCAAATGGTGATAATAAGCTTAATATTGTAATTATTGTTGACTGAGATTTTTCTTCTAATGTAAAGCTATTTTCTGCTAAATAGTCTGTTATCTTATCCATAAAGCTATCTACACTAGGTATATTAACTTCTTTTTCAATTTTTGTATTGTCTTTTAAAGTTACATATGCTTTTGTCCCATCAGAAGTAAGTTCGATGTTACTTACTTTACCACTTTCTATTGCAAGCATTAATTCCGAATACTTCATTTTGTTTTGTGAGTTATCCATAATTGATGTTATCAATACTACAAATATAATACCTAATATTAACCACATTGCTAATGTCTTTACACTCTTTTTCATTTTAATCTCTCCTTAATATTCCTCATAGATTGAGGTATGTCCCTCGTTTTATATATGAAATATAACATATCATTTTACTAATTACAATACTTTTTTATAAAGTTTTTTCTTTCAATCCCTTGTGTATCAAGGTTTTGCTTACGGAAGATTAGTCTTAAGCTATGAAAAAAATTTTTCCTTTATTTACTAAAATTTTTAAATTTTTTATTGGTTTTAAATATTTATTACCTATATTATTACTACATAATTTTATAATATCATCTATATTGACTTTTTCTAATCCTACTGTAGATGATAAAACTTCATTAATAGTATATAGTATGATTCTTCTTTTTATTACTAATTCTAAATTGTTAAATGCTTTCAAATCTAATATTATGGTGTTTGGTGTTTCACCTTTAGCATTTGATAGTTTTATCTCATTATAAGTTTTTTCTGTTACTTTATTTAAGTATTCGTTTTCCTCATTTACTACTTCTGATAATCTACTTATAGTTTTCATTATATTAGGATTAAATTCTTTCTCTATATACGGAATAACAACATTCCTAATTTTATTTCTTGTATAAATATTTTCACTATTTGATTTATCTATTCTTGGATTTAATTTATTAACTTTGCAGTATTCTTCTATATCTTTTCTTGAAATTTCTATTAATGGTCTTATATATTTTTCGTCTCTTTTTGCTTCTATTCCCTTTAAACCATTACTTCCGCTTCCTCTTAAGACATTCATTATAATTGTTTCTACCTTATCATTGCTGTTATGAGCTGTTGCAATTTTATTAGATTTTGTTTTTTCTAATACTTCGTTGAAAAATTCATATCTTATATTTCGTCCTGTTTCTTCTGTTCCTCTTTTTAAATTATTTGCAATTTTTACAACATCTATTCTTTTTATATAACATTCAATTCCTAATTTTTTGCAAAATTCTTTTACATATTCAGTTTCTTCATCTGCTTCTTTTCTTATCATGTGGTTTATGTGTGCTACATAGATTTTAAAATTTAATTTGTTTTTTATTTCATTTAATACATGTAACAGGCAAATTGAGTCTGGTCCACCTGATACACCTATTACTATGCTATCGTTTTCATTTATTAAGTTATATTTTTTTATTGTGTTTAATACTTGTTCTTTTAGCATCTATTTTCTCCTTTATTTAATTTAAAGTTGCTCCTCAAAAAAGAAGCAACTTTAAAAATTAATCATCTATATATTTTTCTATATTAACAAATTTAGTAACATTATTAAGCCATAATAATTCTATTGAGCCAGTTGAGCCTGACCTGTTCTTTGCTATAATTACTTCTGCTTTTCCTTTTTTTTCTGAATCTGGTTTATAATATTCTTCTCTGTATAAAAACATAACTATATCTGCATCTTGTTCTATTGCTCCTGATTCACGAAGGTCTGAAAGAATTGGTTTATGGTCTGACCTTTTATCTGCTTCCCTTGATAATTGAGATAGTGCAATTACTGGAATATCTAATTCTTTTGCTAGTATCTTTAAAGATCTACTTATCTCAGAAATTTCTTGCTCACGATTGCTATTTTTCTTTCCGCTTCCTTTTATTAATTGAAGATAATCTATTACTACAAGTCCAATGTTTTTTTCCATTTTTAGTTTTCT
>CANQZZ010000129.1 GCA_947628465.1 uncultured Clostridia bacterium | reverse complement strand
AGTTTTGATACAGGACATAGCAGTACATCTATATCTGTAGCTTTAGGAATGGCAAGAGCAAGAGATTTACTAAATAAAACAAACAAAGTAATTGCTGTAATAGGTGATGGGTCACTTACAGGTGGTATGGCTGCTGAAGCATTAAATGATGCAGGAAGTAGTAAAACAAATATAATAGTAATATTAAATGATAACGAAATGAGCATATCCAAAAATGTTGGAGGAATTCCTGCATTACTTACAAAGATAAGAACTAAAAAGACATATACAAGGTCAAATAATTGTATAAAAAGGTTCCTTAGTAAAGTACCGGTTATAGGTAAACCTATTGTAAATTTAGCTCATGTAATTAAAAAAAGTATAAAACAAGCAGTTATTCCAAACATGTATTTTGAAGATATAGGATTTACATACTTAGGACCTGTTGACGGACATAATATTCAAGAACTTGAAAACATATTATATAAGAGCCAAAATATTGAAGGACCAATTGTAATACATGTTATAACTAAAAAAGGAAAGGGATATAGTATAGCAGAAGAAAATCCAGACAAATTTCACGGAATATCTAAATTTGATATACAAACAGGAGAGTTAAAAAGTAAAAAACAAAAAGATTATTCTAAAGAATTTGGAGAAAAGCTAGTAGAATTAGCTGAAAAAGATGAAAGTATTGTTGCAATAACTGCTGCAATGAAAGATGGAACTGGACTTAAAGAATTTGCAGAAAAATTTCCAAAGAGATTTTTTGATGTAGGCATTGCTGAGCAGCATGCTATTCGGACTAATAGGAGGAATGGCAGTAAGCGGCTTAAAGCCAGTGTTTGCAGTATATTCTTCATTTTTGCAAAGAGGATATGACCAGTTAATACATGATATTGCAATTCAAAATTTACCAGTAACAATCGCAATAGATAGAGCTGGAATAGTTGGAAATGATGGAGAAACTCATCAAGGCTTATTTGATTTATCATTTTTATCTGAAATTCCTAACTTTATAATTATGGCACCTAAAAATTTTGAAGAATTAGATAAAATGTTAGAATTTGGAATTAATTTAAAAAGACCAGTTGCAATAAGATATCCAAGAGGACGGAGAAGGACTTATTAAATTTGATAAATGCGAAGATATAAATTTAGGAAAAGCAGAAATAATAAAAGAAGGAAAAGATTTAAGTATAATTGCAATTGGCAAAATGGTAGAGCGCGCAATGGAGGTAGCTAAATTATTGGAAAAAGAGAAAGTAGATGCAGAAGTGATTAATGCAAGATTTTTAAAACCATTAGATACAAAAACTATATTAAACTCTATCCGAAAAACTAAAAAAGCAATAACAATAGAAGATGGACTATTAAAAGGAGGGCTAGCCTCAGCAGTAATAGAAGCAATAAACAATAGTGATATAAAAGATGTAAAAGTAAAAACTTTTGGATATGATGATTGCTTTATAAAACATGGAGATGTAAAAGACATAGAAAAGAATAATAATTTGGATGCAGAAAATATTACTAAAAACATAAAAGTTTTACAAAATTCCCCTAATATGGTATAATTAAAAAGAATAGCGATAACATAAATTACAATGCCATTAAAATTATTAATTGTTTATTGGAGGGGTTAATGTGTCTAACTCTAAGAAAAAAATGATAATAGATGCAACAAAATTAATAGGAAGAGAAAGTAAATATATAAGAAGAGCATTAAAAGATGAAATGATTGCTTCGTGGGGAAAAACTATGATGGTAAGACCTTTAAAATCAGAAAGAGATGATAAAGGAAGAGTAATTGCAACTACTAGATTATTACATTTTTGTAATTCTGCAATGATTTCATATAAAATTGCTTTGGGCTTATTTGACGAAGATGAAGACTTTGCTATGGGTGTAGCAACAGCATCTCTTTATCATGATTTAGGTCAACCACCATTTGGACATGATGGAGAGGCTGCGTCAACATATGCATCAAAAGAATCAAATGGAGGTCCTAGACTTCATAATAT
Source organism: uncultured Clostridia bacterium (assembly GCA_947628465.1). The sequence goes on along the minus strand of CANQZZ010000129.1, from coordinate 1,750 downwards.
AGAAGGAACAATGAAGATTCTATATAGATATTCAGATAAAATAAAAGATGCCATCAATTCTGGAAGAATAATATATAATGAATCGAAAAAAAGAAATATAAGTGAAGAAGAATTAAAACAGAGAATTGAAAATGGAATGGAACCTGAGATAAGTAGAAAAATAGAAAAGAATATTGAAAAAAACGAAGATTTATCAGCTGAAGCAATAAAAATTTTAGCAATGTGTGCAGGTAATCATAATGGTGAAAGAGGTACATCAAATATAAAACCGGATTTAAGCAGAACTTTTGAAGATTTTTATACAACAGCTGTAAAAACTTATATTGATGCTACAGAAGATAGAAATATGGTATCATGTAATATTGTAGATGCTATTGTGAAAATATCTGACCAAATTTCATCTATAACTTACGATATAGTTGATGCAAAAAGAGCAGGAATAGAAGATGATATATTTATAGGATGGGCAGAACCAATAGCTACTATATTAGGAATATCAGAAGAAGAAGCTAGGAAGAAATTAAAGGGAAACAATAAAGAATTAGCTAAATTAGCAATGAATTTACAAGAAAAATTTGTTGAAAGCGTTATAGAGAGTAGTACAGAAGATGAAATAAAAATGGATTTAGCACCGCTACTATATGGAATTACTGATGAAGAAGGTCAAACAATAAAAAATGGATTAAGAACTTTCAATATGACAGAACACACTGCACATACATCTACAGCAGAAACAGAAACAATATTAAATAATGCATATTCAAGGTTAACAGATATCTTATCACAATCAATATTAGAAAAAAATGGAAGATTTCCACCAAAATTAAATGAAATTTTTAGACTTTCAGGAACCAATCAATTAAGACGTACAAAGAAAAAAATATTACTTGATAATTATAAAGGCAATGGAAATCTTAGAAGATTCTATGAATATGTTACAGATTTATCTTCAGAAGAATATAGGATGAATAAAAAAATAATAAAAGAAAGTGAAGTACAATATTATAGGAAGATGATAGAAGATGTTCAATCAAGAAGAATTGATATACTATACAATATAGAACCAAGAAGTCCTAGAAATACAACAAAGTATTTAATAGAAGAGTATATGCTTTCTCCAGGATATGAAGCTATGAAATTAGGAGAAGATAATAGATATTCTGATGAGGAAGTAAAGAATATGGTAGATAGAGTTAATGGTTATTTAAGTGCTAACCCAATAGAAGGTATAACACAGTTACAAGTATTAGTACAAAAACATAATTACCAATTAGGAGAAGAAGGTGAATCAGAAAGAATTCCAACTAAAAAGGTAAGAATGAATACTGATCAGCAAATAGCAGCAAGAATAGCGATAAGTTATTTAAATACACTAAGTGATGAACAGTTTATAAATTTAGCTTTTTCAGAAAAAGTTATAACACAAGAAGAAAAAGATAAATTTTATGAACCATATAGAAAAACGTCGACAAAAAGAAACGGAGGTAAAGGACATAAAACTGAAGCAATGAAAAAAGCTGTAGATGAATATAAACATGGTTCTTGCTCTTGTTTAGAAAAATAAATTTTAATTTATAATAAAGAATATAGCATATAACCTTTGCTATATTCTTTGTACATAAATAAAGGAAGTAAATTTTATGGATGAAGACAATTTAAATTCAGATTTTGATGATGAAATAACAGAATATTATGATAAAATGGGATATTCATACAAACCTTTATATGAATATAGTACTGATGATGACAT
>CANQZZ010000128.1 GCA_947628465.1 uncultured Clostridia bacterium | reverse complement strand
GCAGCATCTAAATTTCCTGTATGTCCAACCATATCTGGATTTGCATAGTTTAATATTATAGAATCATATTTTTTAGAATTTATTGCATTAACAACATTATCAGTTACTTCAATAGCACTCATTTCTGGTTGTAAATCATAAGTTTCTACTTTTGGAGATGGAATTAAAATTCTATCTTCACCTGGATATTGTTTTTCTTCTCCTCCATTAAAGAAGAAAGTTACATGTGCATATTTTTCTGTTTCTGCAATTCTTAGCTGAGTCATTCCTCTTTTTCCTAATATTTCACCAAATGTATTCTTTATTTCATCTTTTTTAAATGCTATATGAACATCTTTAATTGTTTCATCATAATTTGTGAAACATACATAGTATAGAGGAAAATACTTTCTTTCAAATCCATCAAAATTTTTATCTACTAAGCTTCTTGTGATTTCTCTTGCTCTATCTGGTCTAAAATTAAAGAATATTACTGAATCATTTTCTGCAATAGTTGCAATTGGTTCTCCATTATTACATATTAATGTTGGCTCAACAAATTCATCAAATACTTCTTTTTGATAAGATTTTTCAATTGCAATTGTAGCACTTGTTTCTTTTTCCCCATTACCATTTACTAGTGCATCATAAGCTTTGCTTACTCTTTCCCAGCGTTTATCTCTATCCATTGCGTAGAATCTACCAGTTATACTTGCAATTTTACCTACGCCTTTTTCTTCCATTTTCTTTTCTAAATCTACAATATAACTTTCTGCTGAAGCTGGAGGTGTATCCCTTCCATCTAAAAAGCAATGTACATATACATCTTCAAAATCTTTTCTCTTTGCAAGTTCTAAAATAGCATATAAATGTCTTATATGACTATGAACTCCACCATCTGATAGTAAGCCCATTATATGTAATTTAGTATGATGTTTTTTGCAGTTTTCTATTGCACCTACAAGTTCTGGAATGCTGAAGAAATCGCCATCCTCTATTGATTTTGTTATTCTTGTTAATTCTTGATAAACAATTCTTCCTGCTCCTATATTTGTATGGCCTACTTCAGAATTCCCCATTTGTCCGTTCAGGAAGTCCAACATCTAATCCGCTTGTTTTTATTGTTGTTGTTGGATTTTGTTTCATTAGTTTATCTAAAACTGGTGTGTTTGCAAGTTTTACTGCGTTTCCTTCTTCTCTTTCGTTTATTCCAAAACCATCTAGTATCATAAGCATTGTTAATTTTTTATCCATAATTATATCTTTCCTCATCTTCCTTTAGTTAAATTATTTGTAGTTTACTATTTTTGAAAATTCTTGTGCCTCTAGGCTTGCTCCACCTACTAGTCCACCATCTATGTCTGACATCTCAAATAGGTCTTTTGCATTCCCAGATTTTACACTTCCACCGTATTGTATTATAACACTTTCTGCTACATCTTTTCCATATATTTTTTCAATTTCTTCTCTAATCCATTTTATTGTTTCATTTGCATCTTCTTTTGTAGCTGTTTTTCCTGTTCCAATTGCCCAAATTGGTTCATAAGCTATAATTGTTTTTTCTACTTCTTCGTTTGTAAGTCCTTCTAATGCAAGTCTTGTTTGAGTAGTTACTACTTCTTTTGCTTGATTTGCTTCTCTTTGCTCTAGACTTTCGCCAACACATACAATTGGTTTTAGTCCTAAACTATGAGCTTTTTTTAATTTTTTATTTACTGTTTCATCTGTTTCAGCGTAATATGCTCTTCTTTCTGAATGTCCTATTATTACATATTCTACTCCAATTGATTTAAGCATTTCTCCTGAAACTTCTCCTGTGTATGCACCTTTTTCTTCAAAGTGCATATTTTGTGCTCCTACTTTTATATTCGTATCTTGTGTATGTAATAATGCGTAAAATAAATCTGTATATGGCACGCATATTACTACTTCATTTTTTGTATTCTTTACAAGTGGCGTAAGTTCTGTAATGAAGTCAATAGCTTCGTTTGGTAGTTTGTTCATTTTCCAATTTCCTGCGATTACTTTTTTTCTCATAAAAATCCTCCTCTTATTTTCTACAATATTTATTTGTTTTGAAGACAGTCTATACCTGGAAGTACTTTACCTTCTAAGAATTCAAGTGATGCTCCACCACCTGTTGATATATGAGTCATTTTATCTGATAATCCCATTTTCTCAATAGCTGCTGCTGAATCTCCTCCACCTATTATTGTTGTTGCATCTAGGCTTGCTAAGATTTTTGCTACTTCATTTGTTCCTTGAGCAAATTTTTCAAATTCACATACACCTAAAGGTCCATTCCATACAACAGTTTTTGCATTTTTTAATGCTTCTTTAAAAATCTCTATTGTTTTGCTTCCTATATCTAATCCCATATATCCATCTGGAATCTTATCTGATGGAACTTCCATATAATCTAAATCATTAGAATATTCTTTTGTTATTTTATTATCAACAGGTAATAATAGTTTTACACCTTTTGCTTTTGCTTTTTCTAAAAGACTTTTTGCTAAATCTAGTTTATCTTCTTCACATATTGATGTTCCTATATTTAGACCTTGTGCTTTTAAGAAAGTATATGTCATTCCTCCACCTATTATTAAAGTGTCTACTTTATCAATTAAATTTTCAATTACTCCTATTTTATCAGATACTTTTGCACCACCTAGTATTGCAACAAATGGTTTTTTAGGATTTTCTAAAGCTCCTCCTAAAAACTCTAATTCTTTTTCTATTAAGAATCCTGATACTGCTGGTAAGTAATCTGCAACACCTGCTGTTGAACTATGAGCTCTATGTGATGTTCCAAAAGCATCATTTACATAGATTTCACCAAAATTTGCAAGTTTTTTAGAAAATTCTGGGGCATTTTTTTCTTCTTCGCTGTGGAATCTAACATTTTCTAAAAGAACTATTTCACCTTCTTTTAAATTTGCAACAAGCTCATTTGCATCTTCTCCTATAACATCTTTTGCAAGTTTAACTTCTTTTCCTAATAATTTTGATAATTCCTCTGCAACTGGTTTTAATGAATATTTAGGATTAAACTCACCCTTTGGTCTTCCTAAATGTGAGCAAAGCACTATCTTTGCATTATAATCTAATAGATATTGTATTGTAGGAAGTGCTGCTCTTATTCTTCTATTATCTGTTATTGCACCTGTATCTTTATCTAAAGGTACATTAAAATCACATCTTACTAAAACTTTTTTTCCTGTTACATCAATATCTCTTACAGTTTTTTTATTCATATTTTCTCCTTTCAATTATATAGGCGAACATAAGGTTCGCCTCTTAATTCGTTTTTTATATATTTTATCCTAATTCTGCAAAGTATTTTATTGTTCTTACCATTTGACTTGTATATGAATTTTCATTGTCATACCAAGCAACTACTTGAACTTGATATAAACCATCTTCAATTTTTGTTACCATTGTTTGTGTTGCGTCAAATAAAGAACCATAAGTAATTCCTATTATATCAGAAGATACTAATAACTCTTCTGTGTATCCAAAAGATGCACTTGACTCTTTTTTCATTGCTTCATTTATTTTTTCTGGAGTTATATCTTCTCCTTTAACAACTGCTACTAATATTGTAGTTGAACCTGTTGGAACTGGAACTCTTTGAGCTGATCCTATTAATTTTCCATTTAATTCTGGTATAACTAATCCTATTGCTTTTGCAGCTCCTGTTGAGTTAGGAACAATATTTACAGCTGCTGCTCTTGCTCTTCTTAAATCTCCCTTTCTGTGTGGACCATCTAATAACATTTGATCTCCTGTGTATGCATGAACTGTTGTCATTATTCCTGATTGAATTGGTGCATAATCATTTAATGCTTTTGCCATAGGTGCTAAACAGTTTGTTGT
>CANQZZ010000127.1 GCA_947628465.1 uncultured Clostridia bacterium | reverse complement strand
ATTTGAAATTTGCAATTTTGCAAAAAAATATTGAAAACCCCAGAAAAAAATATCTGGGGTTTGTCAATACTCTGAAACGCTTTAAAATATTTTAAAGCGTTTTTTTCTTTGTAATATTATTTCTTTCCTAAACTCTCATCTCTTTCAATTACATAGTTTTTATAAATTTTATTCTATTCCTAAGTATTCATTATATGTGCATTCTCTATCTATTATCTTTTCTTTTCTTAAATCAATTATTCTATCTGCAACAGTTTGTGTTAATTGATGGTCGTGTGACGTAAATATCATGTTCCCTTTAAACTTCTTCATTCCTTCATTTAATGCTGTTATTGATTCCATATCTAAATGGTTTGTTGGCTCATCAAATATTAAAAAGTTTGCACCAGAAAGCATTAATTTTGAAAGCACACATCTTACTTTCTCTCCTCCAGATAAAACTTTAACATTTTTTAATGCTTCATCACCTGAAAATAACATTCTACCTAAAAAGCCTCTTACATATGTTTCGTCTGGGTCTTTTGAGTATTTTCTAAGCCAATCTACTAATATTTCATCACTTTCAAATAAGTATGAATTATCTTTTGGGAAATAATCTTTTGTAATTGTTTGTCCCCAAATAACTTCTCCAGAATCTGGCTCAATTTCCCCTGCTAAAATCTGAAATAGTAAAGTTGTGGCAAGCTCATTTTCTGATAAAACAGCAATTTTATTATCTGCTTTTACTGAAAAAGATACATTTTTTAAAACCTCTTCTCCATTTATACTTTTGCATAAATTATTTACAGTAAGTATTTCTTTTCCCGGTTCTCTATCTGGCTTAAAATCTATGTATGGGTATTTTCTGTTTGATGCTTTAATTTCTTCTAACTCTATTTTTTCTAATGATTTTTTTCTAGATGTGGCTTGTTTTGATTTTGATGCATTTGCACTAAATCTTGCTATGAAATCTTGTAATTCCTTTATTTTTTCTTCCTTCTTTTTATTTGCTTCTTTTGCTTGTTTTAATGCGAGCTGGCTAGACTCATACCAGAAATCATAGTTTCCTGGATATACCTTAATTTTTCCAAAGTCTACATCTGCTATATGTGTGCATACTTTATTTAAAAAATATCTATCATGTGATACAACAATTACCGTGTTTTCAAAATCTATTAAAAAATCTTGTAACCAGTTTATACTTTTTAAATCCAAGTCGTTTGTAGGCTCATCTAATAATAATACATCTGGATTCCCAAACAAACTTTGTGCAAGTAATACTTTTACTTTATCTTTTGCTTCTATTTCTTTCATTAATTTATAATGATTGCTTGCTGGTATTCCTAAATTATTTAATAAGGTTGCTGCATCTGATTCTGCATTCCAACCATCAAGTTCTCCAAATCTTTCTTCCAACTTTGCTGCTTTTATTCCATCTTCTTCTGAAAAATCTGGTTTTGCATATATTTCTTCTTTTTCTTTCATAATACTATAAAGTTCGTTATTTCCCATAATAACTGTATCAATTACAGTATTTTCTTCATAAGCAAAGTGATCTTGTTTAAGTGTTGATAATCTTTCTCCTTTGTCCATTGATACTTCGCCCTTACTTGGTTCTAGTTCTCCTGATAAAACTTTTAAAAATGTAGATTTACCAGCACCATTTGCACCAATTAATCCATAACAATTACCTTTTGAAAATTTAATATTCACATCTTCAAATAAAACTCTTTTTCCAAATCTTACTGTTACTCCTACAGCATTTAGCATTTACATCTTCTCCTTTTATAACATATCTTTTTTCTTAAGCCATATAAAAGCAATGACTGATATTAATATTGAAATACTAATAACTATACCAAAACCATGTGGATTATTTGCAAATGGAAGTGGTACATTCATTCCCCATATACTTGCAATTAATGTTGGTATTGATAATACTATAGTGATAGATGCAAGTAACTTCATTACAACATTTAAATTGTTTGAAATTATAGATGCATAAGCATCCATGGTTCCACTTAAAATATCACTATATATTTTACCCATTTCCATTGCCTGTCTGTTTTCAATTATAGCATCTTCAAGTATTTCATCATCTTCTTCATAAGATTTTAAAATTTTCCCTCTTGAAGTTTTTTCCATCACTAACTCATTTGCTTTTAATGATGTTGTAATATACACCAAGCTGTTTTCTAAATTTAATAATTGTATTAATTCCTTATTTCTCATAGACTTTTGCAATAACTGTACAGTGTTTTCTGCCTCTTTGTTTATTTTCTTTAAGTCATTTAAATAATAAGATGCATTTAAATATAATATTTGCAAAAGGAACCTAGTTTTTTTATATGTGTACATTCCTTTTACTTTGCCTTTTTCAAAGGCTTCTATTATTCTATTCTTTTTTAATGATACAGATATGAAATACTCATCTCTTACTACTATTAGTCCTAATGGCATAGTAGTATAGGCTTTACCTTTATTACTATCTTCTATAATGGGAACATCTATAACAAATAATGTCATGTCATCTTCTATATCAATCCTTGCTTGTTCCTCATAGTCAAGAGGATATTTTATGAATTCATCTTCTATCTTTAAATTTGAGCAAACATTTTTTATTTCTTCTGCTGTTGGATTAACTAAGCTTATCCACGCTCCTGGTTTAAACTCTTTTATTTTTTCAAATTTATTGGTTTCTAAGTCCGTATTATATATGTTAATCATAAAATCACCCCTTTTATTTTTTCTTTCTATATGTTTTATGCACCTTTAACGCACAACTGTTTAATATTATACCATAGTTTTACTTTTTTTAGTACCCCTTATTAAAAATATATTTATTAAAATTTTTATCATTTCATTATTATATTTTTTAACTTTTTCATATCATTTAATTTTTAAATCTATTTAACAATGAGCTTTTTATCATCGCACTATTAAAGCTATAAGGTGATTTATTCTTTACTTTTTCTTGTTTTTGTTTGCTATAATAATTACGTATATTTAAATAATTTACATCTTTATTTAGAACTGTTTTATTCATTTCATAAGGAATTTTAAATAGTACTTCTGTTCCACTTATATCTGATAGATAACTTTGTACTGCATCTATTGTAGTATCTTCAATAACTTCTTTTACTTTACCTGTTTCTACTTCAATAATATTAGACTTTAGTTTCATTTTTGTACCTTTATCTTTCATATTATCTGTTATTAAAACTTCCCTAATATTATATTTTTTGGCTAAATCTATTATATTTTTTTGAAATTGTTTGCAAGAATCTTCTTCACTAAATATAATAAATGCATATTCTCTTTGGTAAGTATTTTTTAGTTTTTTGTCCTTCCAGTTAAACTTTGTATGCTCACAAGAGTAACCTAAATTCTTAATATCTTCTAATAATTCTAAATTTTTCTTCTTATAGTGTTTAAATGCTTTTTGGACGCCATTTTTCATATTTGCTACTATTTTACTGTTTGTATCAAGAGGCTTAAATATACTAATAAAGGCAAGTTGTTCATTATATGATAAATCATAAATTGAAAATCCTATACATGACATTAAATTTCTAATATCATTTTTTCTTCTAATATCTCGTGCATTTATAAGATATTCATAAAACTCCTCTGCTTTCTCCTTTCCTAAAAAATTGTCAAGGTACATTACCCAAAAACATGTTGGAATATCAACATCCAAATTTTGCAATATGTACTTTTTGTTTTCTCCCATTTTTTACCTTCCTTCCTAATCCTATAAAGAAGAAAAAACTTGTAAGATAACTCTTACAAGTAATATATAAGTTATCTCATATATTGTGAATTAGCACCTTACTAAAAAAGCAGGTTGCTGTGGAGCTTCGAGCACATCTCTTT
>CANQZZ010000126.1 GCA_947628465.1 uncultured Clostridia bacterium | reverse complement strand
ATAAGGTCAACTATCGATAAATCACTCCTCGCTATGTATGAGAAAAATAAAGATTTAAAAAAATTATGCGAAGTCTTTCCAGACTTCTATGGTTATAAACCTTCTGTTAAAAGTTTTATTAATCACGCTGTAAACTATTTGAATAAAAAAATTTAAACATTAAGATTATTTTATTAAAAAATGAAGAATAATTACATATTAATTATTCTTCATTTTTTTTATTTAATTACCTGTTCAACTCTTTAAACACTTTAAATGCATACCTTACTGCATTTACAAAAGTATCTTCAAGCATCTGATCTTCTGCTATAATAAAGTTTTCGATAATCTTTTCAAACTCTTCTCTGTCTTCATTTGAAAATTTTGATACAAATGCCTTTTGCCTATCCGCTGAATCATTAAACAACTTTTTATACTCTTTTGTGGATTTTAAAGTTCGTTGAAAATACTCATTATATATTTTCTTTAATTCTTTATCTTCCATTGGTTAACCTCACCTCACTTCTAATATTGTGTGTGATGTTAACTCTGCATAAAATAATTGTCAACTCATATTTTAAAAAATTTTTTGTTTATGTTTAAACTCTAAAATAATCTTGTTCTTTGAATATTTAATATCATTTTTACTTTCTTTGCTTATTAATAAAAATTTATAAGTAAAATTTTTCATCAAATAATAAACTATCAAATTGTTTTAAATCTATATTCAAGACATCTTTCATTTTTATTATTTCTAATAGTGTAAATTCTCTCTGACCATTTAATTTTTTTGTTAGTGTATTATATGTTATACCAATTTTTTCAGCTACATAACTTCTTTTAATATTTTTCAACTCCATTAGTGCTTTTACCTTTTTACCAAATTCTATTAATATCACATCATCCATACATTTATATCCTTTCAATTTATTATATAATTATATTTGTGTGATATTAACTCATATATAAATATTTGTCAAATCATTAAAATATTTTAGTATTTTTTATTTTCTTGCTAACATGACTAAATTTTATCATGTTTTTTATGCTAATAATCAATAATATAGTAATGAAAAGACTAGATATTGATATCTAGTCCTCAACGCATTTAGATATTGTTAAGGTGTTTCTCTGTTATTATTTTCTTTATCTTTATCCATTAATTCTTTCGTAATTGAATTAACTTCTCCTATTTCTGATGTCGTAATATCTTGTTCTTTATCATTTTCTGCAATATCTTTTGCTGAAACATTTCTTTTATTAGATGCAAATCCATCTTCTCCAAAATTTTTATCTCTTTTATAAAAGGACATATCCAAACATCTTCTATAATATTTATCTACATCTTCTTTAGTCTTACCACTTACAAATCCATCTGCATGAGAATGTACCACTAATTCATCACCGTTAATGTGCATATAACCATTTGAATCAATCTCTAATTCAAATTTTGCTCCATTAGATTTATAAACTATTCCATTTTCATCTAATATTGCAAATTCTCCTCCATCTTTGTTCCATCCATTTTGCTCAACTATAGTTTGAATCAATTTTAAATCAAATTGAGTTGTTCTTAATTCTCTTGTATTTAATTTTCCATCTTCCATTGATTTATATATAGCACACAATATCTTATTGTTGCTATTTTCAAATGCATCTAACACATCTTTTGGTAATGATACTCCGTTACTTAATCTAACCATTATTGGCATACTAAATCATCCCCCTATCATGCTTTTTTAACATATAAATAATAAATTTTACAATTTAAAACGGATAACCTTACACTGTTTATTTTAATCTGTAAAAGAAGTCCTTAATTTTATTAACAATTTTTGTAAATAAACTTTCTTTATATTCAACTAATGCTTGTTCCTGTACTTGTTCTGTTTCTACTGTTTCTTCCTGTTGCATTTTATTTCTTTTAAATAAATCATCTGCTTTATATTTTTCTGCCTTTTCTTCTTCTAATTTTTTCTCGTTAAGTTCATGTAATTGTTTCATATATTGTTTTTGCTTTTCATTTAATAAATATTCCATATTAAGATAAGATAAAAAAGCAATAGTATCACGACTTACATTTTGGTCTTCCAAAGGTTTTGTTTCATCATATTGCCAAGTATATTCTTTATCTTTATTTTCTTTTATTAGTTGTCTTACATCTTCAGGAATTTTCATTAAATCTTCTTCTGACAAATAATTTAGTATTTCATCTACTTCCACTAATCTTTTGTTATAATCAACCATTATTTTTCACCTTTTCCTTTAAAGAATTCTTTTATCCTATTAAATAATCCTTTTATTCTTCCTACTTCAGTTGTTGTTAATGCCATATTTTCATCTAATCTTGCAATTTGTTCAGAGTTTACTAAAGATTTCTTTTGCATTCTCTCAAAATCATAATCTTGTGGATCTATTCCTGCATTAGCTAGTTCCCTTTGGGTTGTTTCTAGAGTTACTGATAATCTTGGTTTTACTTTTCCGCTATAGTCTGTATCCATTTCAATTGGAATACTTATTTTTCCTTTTTTATCATATTCCCCATCTGTACTCTCTTTTATATCTAAAATTTTCTTTTCTTTTTCTCTAATTTTTTGTTTTTGTTCCATTGTAGCTTCACTATAATCAATAAATTTTAATTTATCATAACCATAATGTTTAACTTCATAACCTCTCATATCGCAATGTGGTCCATAATCAAATGAAGTAGTATATGCTGGTGTAAGTAATAGTCCATTTTCCATTAATTTTCTTTCTTTATCAGATACAACCTTTTCTTCATCTCCATAAATCATAATTATACAAGAAGGATTTTCTTGAGTCGCTAAAAAATCACCCTTAACTTCGTCTTTTCTTTGTTCGATTTTTTGCATTTCATCTTTTTCACCAAGTTTATAGTCTAGTTTATAAGATAAAGTTGAAAGATTACTCTGTTTTCCTGAGATACTTTCAATTTGTTCTATTAGGTCTTTTGCTTGTTCAAAGTATCCTTTTTCTTCTTCTATTTCCAAATCATCTACATCTACTAAGCTATATTTTTCTCTCTTTTCTTGTATTGATTTTACTTTTTTCTCTATGTAATATGCCTCACTATGCCTACTATAAATCTCATCCAACTGCTCTACTTTTTTTCTTAAATCTTTAATACTTTCAATATCTTCGTCAGTAAGTTCTTTTGCAGGTTTATTAATTATTGATGCGAACTCTTCTTTCATTTGAATAGTTCCACCTATTATATTTTGCATTTCTTCTATTGCTTTTTGCAATTTTTGTATATCATCCATTTTTATTTTTTCATCCATATAATTTAACTCCCTTCGTGATACTTATAGTTATTTTTCACCTTTTCCTTTGAATAATTCTTTCAATTTATCAATTAAACCTTTATTCTCTCCCACCTCTGCTGTAGTTAATTTTTCTTTGGTATCCGCTTCTGCAATGTCTTTTGGTGTTATCTTTGTTTTATCATAATCTAATCCCATTTTTTCAGGATCAAGTCCAGCTCGTAATAATTCACTTTCGGATGTTTTTATATATCCTTCCATTTTTTTAGCACTTTCATCAAATCCAAATTGAATTATTCCTTTTTTATTTGAGTCTTTTTCTTTTCCTTCAGCTTTTCTTTCAGATATTTTTCTTTCATATTGCCATGCATAATCTGATTTTGCATCTTTCGGTGTTGATATTTCGTTTCTATAACTATCGTGTTTATAATCACTAATACCATCTAAAAAATACGTTGGATATGGTTTTCCTATTAATTTAGATAGTATTATTTCTCTTTTTGAAATTGGATTATCTAAATCAGGAAGTTTTTCTTTATCAAAAGATGGATCATCTCTTTGTACTGTTTGAACCCATAATACCTCATCTAATGATTGAGCATCTGATTTTATTACATCCATTGCTAATT
>CANQZZ010000125.1 GCA_947628465.1 uncultured Clostridia bacterium | reverse complement strand
ATATCATTTACCATTTGATCAAACATATCAAAGCCTTCAATTCTATATTGTACAACTGGATCTTTTTGTCCATAAGCTCTTAAACCAATTCCATCTTTTAACTCATCCATTGCGTCAATATGATCCATCCATTTTTGGTCAACTACTTTAAGCATAACTACTCTTTCAAGTTCTGGTAATTGGTCTTCTCCTATTTCTTCTGCCTTCTTATCATAATTTGCAAGAGCTTTTTCCCTTAATTCTTCTATTACATCTTTTTCTTTTATATTGTTAGAATTTAAACTATCAAGGTCAGATACTCCAAATATTGTTTTTGTATCTTGAAGCAATCCTTCTTTATTAAACTCATCGTTTGAAATATGTGATAAAACAGTTTCTTCAGCAACACTATTTATCATATTTATTATATTATCGTGAATATTTTCTCCATCCAAAACTTGTTTTCTTTGTTTATATATAATTTCTCTTTGAGTATTCATTACATCATCATATTGTAAGACATGTTTACGTATATCAAAATGCTTTCCTTCAACTTTCTTTTGAGCACTTTCAACAGCTCTTGATAAAATACCCATTTGAAGTGGCATATCTTCATCTGCACCAAGTGTATTATATACAGATGTAACCATATCTCCACCAAATATTTTCATTAAGTCATCATCTAGTGCAATATAAAATCTTGTTTCACCAATATCTCCTTGACGACCACTACGTCCACGAAGCTGGTTATCGATTCTTCTTGATTCATGGCGCTCTGTACCAATTATTTTTAGTCCACCTGCATCAATAACCTTTTGTTTTTCATCTTTAATTTCTTTTTCAAATTTTTCTTGGTATTCTGCAAAAGTTTTTCTAGCATTTAAAATTTCTTCATTATCTGTTTCGTTATGTGCAGTTGCTTCTTCTATTAATTCATCACTAAATCCTTGCTTTTTCATTTCTTGTTTTGCTAAAAATTCACTATTTCCACCAAGCATAATATCAGTACCACGTCCAGCCATGTTTGTAGCTATTGTTACTGCGCCATATTTACCTGCTTGTGCTATGATTTGAGCTTCTTTTTCATGATATTTAGCATTTAATACTTCGTGCTTTATTCCTTCTCTTTTTAAAATATTACTTAGTTTTTCAGATTTTTCAATTGAAACAGTACCAACTAAAACTGGTTGGCCTTTTTTATAGCTTTCTTTAATATCTTCTACTACTGCTCTAAATTTTGCATTTTCATTTTTGTATATAATATCATTATTATCAACCCTTATCATTGGTTTATTTGTTGGAATTGAAATAACGTCTAAGTTATATATCTCTCTGAATTCATTTTCTTCTGTCATAGCTGTACCAGTCATACCTGCAAGCTTATCATACATTCTAAAATAATTTTGAAATGTTATTGTAGCAAGTGTTTTTGACTCATTTGCTATTTTTACATGCTCTTTTGCCTCAATTGCTTGATGTAATCCATTATTATATCTTCTTCCATACATAATTCTTCCTGTAAATTCATCAACAATTAAAACTTCTCCATCTTTAACTATGTAATCAATATCTCTTTTCATAATTCCATGTGCATGAAGTGCTTGATTTATATGATGCACAATATCTGAATTATCTATATCATTTAAGTTTTCTAATTTGAAAAATTCCTCTGCTTTTTTAATACCTTTTTGTGTAAGTGATGCAGATTTTGCTTTTAAATCAACTATGTAGTCATATTTTTCATTATCTTCAGCTTGGTCAAAATCTTTTACATCTTCTTCTACTAAAACTTTTGGTGTTAATCTTTTTACAAAATCATCTGCTTGTTTATATAATATTGAAGATTCCTCTGCAGTCCCTGATATAATTAAAGGTGTACGAGCTTCGTCTATTAAAATACTATCTATCTCGTCAACTATTGCATAATTTAATGGTCTTTGCACCATTTCATTTTTATATATAACCATATTATCTCTTAAATAATCAAATCCATATTCATTATTTGTACCATAAGTTATATCGCAGTTATATGCCTCTTGTTTTTGTTTATTATTCATTCCTGCTATTACAAGACCTACTGTAAGGCCTAAGAATTTATAGATTTTTCCCATCCATTCACTATCTCTTTTTGCTAAGTAATCATTTACTGTTACTACATGTACACCTTTTCCTGATAATGCATTTAAATATACTGGAAGTGTTGCAACTAAAGTTTTACCTTCACCTGTTTTCATTTCTGCAATTCTTCCTTGATGAAGTATAATTCCACCTATTAATTGCACATCAAAATGTCTCATTCCAAGAACTCTTTTAGATGCTTCTCTAACTACTGCAAAACTTTCAGGAAGTATATCATCTAAAGTTTCACCTTTTGATAATCTTTCTCTAAATTCCACTGTTTTATTTTTTAACTCATCATCAGAAAGTTTTGATATTTCTTCCTCAAATCCATTTATCTTTTCAACTGTAGGCATTACCCTTTTTACTTCTTTTTCACTATATGAGCCAAATATTTTGTTTAATAATCCCATTGCTTTAAACCTCTTTTCTTCAAATTGCATAATATTTATTAATTTCATTGGACAAATCATCTGTCCCTACAAATAAATAATATATCATGAACTTGCATATATTGCAACAATTTAACATAGAATTTAACAAAGAAATTTGATGGAGGGACTGATATTATGTTTGTATATAATGTTAAATTTAATGCTAAAGCTTTAGTTAAAATTTTATTTGTGGTAGTAGCAATTGCAGTAATCATTTATTTTGCTATTTCAACTTATAAAATATATAACAATAGTTTTAAAATAAATGATGAAATAAACGAAAATAAAACAATGTATTTAACTGCCGAAAATTATACTAATATTCTAAAATCAATTCATGATGATATAGATACTTATGTTGGAAGAACAATTTGTTTTACAGGATATGTATATAGATTGTCAGATTTTACAGAAAGTCAATTTGTTTTAGCAAGAGATATGATAATATCGTCAAATATGCAAACATTAATAGTTGGTTTTTTATGTGATTGTAAATGCGCAAAAGATTTTGCAAGTGAATCTTGGGTTGAAATAACTGGAGAAATAACAAAAGGTTCTTACCATGGAGATATGCCAGTAATTAAGGTAAAAGAAATTAATCAAATAGAGAAGCCAAAAGATGATATATATGTATATCCTCCAGATGATACATATATTCCTACTTCTGCTATGTTTTAAAAGGGAAATTCCCAGTAGACAAAAGTCTACTGGGATGAAACTTAAAGAAAATACACAATTTAATACATCTTGCATCGTAGCTCAACATAGGTATTAAAACCTATTATTGGGGGAATATACAGTTGGAAATTGTTTCTTTTGAGCCAATCAATTGTTTTTGGATGTTTGATTAAATATTCCAATCCGCTATCCACAGTCAGGATGTTTGTTGGTTTAACCAAAACTGATTCCTCATACATCTTCTCGCTTAGATTTTCCAAATAGGCTATGGTATCATCAACCCATTTTTCTAAGCTTTCTTGGCTCTTTTCTTTTCTCAGCTTTTCAATAATTTCCCGTCCGGTCTTCATTATAAAGACTCCTTTCAATTATTATTAATACGCAAAAAGTGTATTAACGTTTATATTATATCATCTTTTGTATATAATTACAAGTTTTATGTTACTTTCTATCTAATAGTGTTTTTACAATTCCATTGTCTATCATGGTTTCAAATACATTTTGCAAGATTATAAGTACAATAGGTCCAATAAATAATCCAATCACTCCCGATAATTTAAATCCTGTATACATTGCAATAAGTGTAAATATAGGGTGAATTCCTATATGTCCGCTTACTATTCTTGGCTCTAAAAATTGACGAACAACCATTACTATAGCAAGTAAAATAACTAAACAAACCGCTAGCTTTATATCTCCATTAATTGCTGATATTATAGCCCATGGAATCATTACTGTTCCAGATCCGTAGTATTGGAAGTGCATCTACAAAACC
>CANQZZ010000124.1 GCA_947628465.1 uncultured Clostridia bacterium | reverse complement strand
GGACTTGTGTAAGACTAAATTATATTTACTATTCTCATAATTGCTTTTACTTTTTCACTTGACGAAAAGAAGAAAAAACACCAAATTTTTAAAAAAATATTGACAATGAAAAAACAAAGATGTATTATTTAAACACAGAGTATAAATATGACGAAACATAACAACTTAAAAACAGTAAATACTTTTAGAAAACAAATGAAAGGAGACAGGGAACAAATGTCAAAACAAAAATTAAAAACAAAAAGAGGTATAACCTTAATAGCATTAGTAATAACAATAATAGTAATGTTAATACTAGTAGTAGCAACAGTAACAGTAGCATTAAACGGAGGACTATTCCAGTCCGCAAAGAAAGCAACAGCCGATACAGAAACAGCAAGAAAAGAAGAAAGCGAGTTATCAAGTGGCAGAGTAAAAATCGATGGCTTATGGTATAATTCAGTAGAGGATTATGCAGCAGGAGTACCATCAAAAGACCAACCATTAACATCTTATGATAAAGCAGGAAAGGAAGATGGATATTTAACAGAAAATGCAGAATTTACAGATGGAGAATATACAGCAGTAATACCAAAAGGATTTAAGATATCAGAAGTAGATGGAGAAAAACAAATATCAACAGGACTAGTAATAAAGGATGCAGAAGGAAATGAATTTGTATGGATACCAATAAAAGAAGATTTAGGAGAATCTTATTATACATCAAGCTTTTATCTTGAGCCAACAGTATTAGAAGGAACTGATTCGGATAGCAAGTTCATATGGGATTCACAAGAGGAATTGAATTACTACTATGGATATACAGATGAAAGTAGCCATACGCCATATTATGATTATAATGATTTTAAATACGAATTGGAATATGCAGAAATGGTAAGACAAGTAAATAAATATCATGGATTTTATATCGGAAGATACGAAACAACAATAGACAGTAGTGGTAATATAGGAAGCAAAGCAGGAGAAACAGTATTGACAGCAGAGACTAAATTAATTCAAGCACCTATTGGTGCAAGTGCAACAAGTGGACAAGGTTCTTATAGATGGTGGGGATTATATGCAGAGCAAAAGAAAGCAAATGTACCGGATAATGGAAGCAACGTACAAACAGCAATGATATATGGAGTGTTATGGGATAAAACAATGAACTTTATAGATGAAAAACAACCGGACTATGGAACGAGCACTGCACATTCTGAGTGGCATACATTTTCTCCATTTGTAACAAAATCAGGACAACGTACTATAGGTCTTTCGACTCAAGATAAAGCCTTAAACATATGGGATTTAGAAAGTAATGCGAAAGAGTGGACCCAAACTTCCACCGGTTCTTCCTCAGACTGGAGAGACTTCCGCGGTCGGTTCCTCGAGCGGTAACAGGTCAGCATATAGTCACGACATTCAAAGCCCTTACTCGTTTGCTTCTTCTGGTGGTTCCCGACTTGCGCTTTATTTCGTTAACTAGTTGTGGGTAGTACCCATAGATTTAATGTCTTTTAAACAAAGAAATCAAAGCCTTATAGAAACTTGAATTATAAGTTGTATTTAAGTTTAATAGTGTTTCCCAAATGAGGCGTTATTTTAGTACTTTTAAAATTAATGGCATAAATTTTGTAATGTAAAAAAATTGTGTTACATCAAACTCAAAAATTAAAACAAAAAAATGTATAAATCTTGATATTTATATATTTTTTTGTTATACTATTAAGCATATGGATAAACAGGAGTGGAAAAATGGGAAAACATAGCGAAGTAAAAAATAAAAAAATAAAAGACAAAAAAAATAGCAATAAAAAGAAAAAACATATAGGGTTAAAAATATTTATTGTAATATTAATTATATTAGGAATAGCAGGTGGAATATTTGCAAAAAGACTACACGACGTAGGAGGAAACTGGCTTGCTGCTTTAATGGGACATGATAAACACACATTAGAAAATCTAGATAAATTATATATATTAGTAATGGGAGAAAGCACAGGAATGTCAGATACTATAATTGCATGCTCTTATAACCCAAAAACACAAGATGTATCAATGCTTTCAATTCCAAGAGATACATATGTTACAAATGGAAATTACAAGTACTCGGTATATAATAAAATTAACTCTTTATATTCGGGAGGAGAAACTCCAGAAAGGACTGTTCAAGCTGTAAACGAAATAACTGGATTAGACATAAATTATTATATATTAGTGGATACAGAAGCACTAGTTAAATTAGTTAATTTAATTGATGAAGGAGGAATATATTTTGATGTCCCAATTGATATGAACTACGATGATGAAACACAAAATTTACATATACATTTAACAAAAGGATATCAAAAATTAACTGGAGAGCAAGTAGAGCAAGTTGTAAGATTTAGACATAATAATAATGGAACTTCATATTCATCAGATTATGGAAATGAAGACTATGGAAGAATGAAAACACAAAGAAATATCATTATAGAAGTTCTAAAACAAACAATTAAACTAAAAAATATAACAGAAATTAAAAATATTGTAAACATAATGAAAGACGATATAAAAACAAATATAAACTTAAATAGCATAATAGACTATGTTCCATATGCAGTAAATGTTGATATGAATGCAATAAAAACTGAGCAACTTCCAGGAGTATCAGAAAATAGGGGCGGATATGGATGGTTCTTCTACTATGATGAAGAAGAAACACAAAAAATTGTTGATGAATTATTTAATGATAAGCCTGTAGAAGAAGAAAATGTAGATGGAAATGAAATACAAAACAATGTGCAAGCAGTAAATGAAAGCAGCACATAGAAAAAAATACAAATAAAAATGGGGGTATATTTAAATTTATACCCTCATTTTATTTATATCTAGTTATTCTCTTTCTAAATCTTAATCTTCTATTTTTCTTTTTTATATTCTTTGCTTTCAAATATACACAAATGAATACTATAATAAATATAGCAATAAGTATAAGAATAGGAAGATTTGATTTTTCAACATCATTTTTAGCAATTAAATTTTCAGTATATTCTACTCCCTCTATGGTATATGTTACAGTTCCAATCACATCACCTTGTTTTATAGGAGCCTTGATATTATCATTTAAATTAACTGTTGGAAGTAAGGCATCATCTTCATTAGATATCTTTGTAAGGGCATATATATCATTTTGAGCGACTGCATCTAAATTCTTTGTATCATTAGTAGCATTTTTTACTTTTGTAGTTTGAACAACATTGCCAGCTTTTATAACTTCTCTTAATGAATAAGTATTATATCCATAATCAAATAAACTTCTAGTATCTACATATCTTTGGCTAACACCTTGCTCATTTTGATTAGCTCCTAAAATAACAGTAAGTAACTCTAAGTCGTCCTTCTTTGCAGAAGCAATTAAACAATTTCCTGCAGGCGTTGTAAAACCAGTTTTAATACCAGTTGCATATCTATAATAATAGGTATTGTATGGTTGTAACAAAGAATTTGTTGTAGAAAATAATCTATCATCTCTTTTATATTTATTTGTAATTGGAAGCTTATATGTTGTAGTAGATACAATTTCCTTAAAAGTTTCATTTTGCATTGCATATCTAGCAATTAAAGCAAGATCATGCGCACTAGAATAGTGACTCTCATCATGAGCACCATTAGGATTTACAAAATTTGATGATGTACAACCAAGCTCTTTTGCTTTTTCATTCATAAGTTTTGCAAATTTTTCTACAGAGCCTGATACATGCTCTGCAAGAACAACTGCCGCATCATTAGAAGAACCTATCATCAATACATTTAGCAATTGTTCTACTGTTAATTCTTCACCAACTTGGAGATTTGCTGTAACATATCCAAATGAAATTGACGAAACAGCATTATTGCTAACTGTTGCAGTTTCATTTAAGTCACAATTTTCTAAAACAATAATAGCTGTAAGAACTTTAGTCAAACTAGCAGGATACATCTTTTTATTTATATTTTTCTCAAAAAGTATTTTTCCACTTTTTAAATCCATAAG
>CANQZZ010000123.1 GCA_947628465.1 uncultured Clostridia bacterium | reverse complement strand
TGGTTTAAAGTATACCTGCCAATATTCATTTTTGCTTATATCTTTTATTATTGCGATATGCTCATCTTCATAATAATGCTTATATGATATTTTATATCCTAAGTTTCGTGCTATCGCTCCGATTAAGTTTGAATGTGGTATTTTATTTTCTGAATATAGTCCTAATTGTTCTGCTATGTCTAATGCTAATCTCATAAAATCAAATATATTTTTTGGAGTATTTACAATTAATCTATATCTTTTTTCAGTTTCTATAAAATATCTTCTTATTTTTCTACCAATTTCATTATTCTCTACCATACATAATTCTTTTGCCATATCAATTGTTAAATAATATTCTGTTAATTTTGTTCCAAGATTATTTTCTCCACGTTTCACAAAATTGTGAAATGTGATAAAATCCTGATTTTTCAAGAAATTATACTTATCTATCCTTTGTTTTATCCAGTCTGCAAATTTTCTTTTATTACCTAATGCTTTATGCAACTCTCTTGCATCGATTAATCTTTCTTTTGAATTATTTTCATAAATTGGTATTAATCCTTCTTCGATTTTTTTCAGTTCTATATTTATCATCCTTTCTATTTTATATCCCCCTTTCACAAAATTGTGAAATCGGATAAGAGCCTAATTTTTAAAGAAATTATACTTCTCTACTCTTTATTTTATCTAGTCTGCAAATTTTCTTCTGCTGTGTTTATAATTAAATAATAATCTAATTGAAATCTTTTTAACTTTCTAACCGTCGTAAAATTACGAACCTTGAAACCCCTTTCATTTTCAGCAAATTCATATTGATTTATTCTTCGTTTTATCCAATCTGCAAATTGTCTTTTATTGTGTTTACAGTTAAATAATATTTCTTTGTTGGTCTTCCTCCTATACTTTCCAACAAAATTATTGAAAAGTCTCTTTTGCTTTTTAATGCTTTATGCAACTCTCTTGCATTGATTAATCTTTCTTTTGAATTATTTTCGTAAATTGGTATTAATCATTCTTCAATTTTTTTACTTCTATATTCATCATCCTTTCCTTTTTGTTTTATATTTTTGTGAAATTTATAAGCGAAATGCTTATAGAAAAAAATTTTTTTGATTTAAACTGTTTTGATTATATAACAAAGGAAAGTATTATGCAATACTTTCCTTCCATTTTTTTACATCTTATTGTTGCCAATAGTAAATTACTTTGCTATTGATTATCTGCTTGTAGTCTTCTTCTATATTGTAATAATTTTTGTTTCCTCATTTCATTTGATTTTTTTAAATTAGCTATTTGCTTATCATATAATTTACAAAGGGAATCTACTTGTTCCTTTGTTAAGTCTTTTTCTTTTATTTGTCCACTTCTATATTGCTTTTGAAGTTTTAATAGCTTCGTTTCTTCATCTTCTATATTTCTAATACTTTCCATAAAAGCAGATTTTTTATTTTCGCTCTCTATATTACTATTTATATTTTCTTCTGCAATTATACTGCTTCTAATTTCTACGTTTTTATGAAATAAATTTCTAAAAAATTTTTTAATTTTATAAAATATACTATCTTCATTAACTTGTACTAATGATTTTTCTTGTGTGTTTTCTTTCATACTAATCTTCTCCTATATCTTGACCTTCTTTTTGGTTTTGTTTATTAATTAATGCTTCTGCTTCAGAAATTGTTTTTTCTTCTGCTTCTAATGAAGCCAATTCAGTTTCCTTTTTATCTAATTCCGCGTATGATCTTTCTTGCCATTTATCTGCTTCTATAGCTGATTCAAAAGAAGATATCCTTCTTTCAAGTTTTGAAAGTTCAGATTCTATTTGGCTACGTTTATCAAATAGCTCATATAATTCTTCGTATTCTGGTTCAAATCCAGAGCTTCCTGTTCTATTTATTTCGTTTTCCATTTCATCCATTTTCAACTCTATTTCTTTCAATTCAGTTTTCAATGATTCTTTTTGTGCTTGATATTTTAGTAATAAAAGCTCTGCTTCTATCCTGTCATTAAGAATCAAATTCGCTTCGAATATATTCATATCTTCGTCATTGAAAATATATCCATCTTCTATTGCTTTAGAATATTCGTCTATATTCATTCCTTCTGGTATTTGTGAATATGGTCTATCATCCCATTCTGGATGCTCTGAATAAATATCTTCTAATTCTTCATTTTCATCAATTATATCATCATATAGTATATCATCATCTTCTGGATAAAATACACTATCAAATTCATATATTCTACTTAATGTTTGGTTTATTTTTTTATTATAACGATAATCTCCAATTTCTTCTTCTGGAACTTTTTCACCTTCTAAAAATTCCGCTATTTGTCTTAATCTCGAAATCTCGTCATCCTCTACTAACATTTCTATTACTTCATCAATTCTTTCTGGCTCAAGAGCTAATAGATCTGCTAATTCTAAGTTGTCCATTTGATATAATCTTTTTTCATTTTCCATATTAAAACCTCCATATTCAATAATAAACAACTGTTTTATCAAATTTATTTCTTTATTTTCTCTTAATATAGATGTTCAGCTTTATGTATATTATAACTTATATTTATATTAAATCATATATTCTTGCTCCGTGTCAATATTTTATTCGTATTTTTTTACTTGCTATATATACTAATTTACATAGTCTTAGTTGCAAAAAAGACAGATTCACTTGCATAAATTTGACCAAGTGAATCTGTCCGTTTTAAATTTATTCTTGCCATGCTTTTGCTTTTAACGACATTTCTACTTCATTAATTCTTTGAAGAACTGAAATAAAAAATGGTTTAAAAATTAAACTTGCATTTTTTATTAAATTAAAGTTCGTTGGTTTTATTCCTTTAACTTTTAATACATTTTTTATTTGTAATACTTCGTCTTTCATTATTGGAACAAATGAAAGTGCAATTGTTATTACAAGTCCAATTTCTTTTGGATTTACTCCAAATATTTTTAAGGGGTACATTATTTTTTCTATTACTTCGCCGAATTCTGTATATGAAATTGTTTTAGCAAATATATAGCTTAAATTGCAAACTAGTATTAATCTTATTCCTATTAATATTGCAAACTGCAAGTCTGCAAATAATATGTTTATAACTGCTGTAAATAGTATAAATGGCGATAATTTTATTAAATTTTTTATTGCATTTTTTATATTGATTTTAAGTATAATCATAAGCATTATATTAAATACTGCGATTAGAGAAATTACAATGTAGTCTTTTGTAAAAAATATTCCTATTGTATAGATTAAAAATAAAGTAAATTTGATTAGATTTTTCATTTTGCTACCTCTACTATTTTGCTTAAGATTTCTTTTTTGTCACAATTCTCTATTTTTATATCTATACCCTTGTTTTTTAATTCATATACTAACTCTACAATATATGGTATTTTAATTTCATGCTCTTTTAAAAAATCTATTTGATTTAAAATATCCTTTTTTTCAAAAATATTAATTATCTTTCCATCTTCTATTACAACTATTTTATCTGCCATTAATATTTCATCTGTAAAATTGGTTACATAAATAATTGTATATCCTTGTTTGTTTAATTCTTTGACTAGTCTATATACTTCTTCTTTTCCCTCTGAATCTATCATTGTTGTAGGTTCATCTAATACTATATATTTAGGATTTGTAGCAACTACTCCTGCTATAGTTACACGCTGTTTTTGTCCCATTGATAAATCATAACTTTCGCTATTTAAAAATTGTTGCATGTTTAATTTTTTTAAAGAATTCTCTATTTTTTCCTTATAATTTTCTATCCCCAAATTCTTCATTGTAAATGCAATATCGTCAAAAACATTATTAAATAAAATCTGATTTTCTGGGTTTTGAAAAACTACTCCGATTTTTTTTCTAACTTCTAAGAAATCTTTTTTATTTCGTGTATCAATTTCATCTACAAGAACTTGTCCTTTATTTGGTTTTTCTAATCCAGAAATAATTTTAGCCATAGTAGATTTTCCGAGAGCCATTCTTTCCTATTATACTAATAAA
>CANQZZ010000122.1 GCA_947628465.1 uncultured Clostridia bacterium | reverse complement strand
TTACTAAGTAAATATCTTGTTCCCATATAGGTATAATATATTTGATATCCATCTCTTAAATCTTTCCATAATTGTTCAAAACTATAATCTTTGCTATTCATATTTACTCCCTAATCATTTCTTCAAATTCTTGCTCTGATATTATTTTTACTCCTAAGCTTTCTGCTTTTGTAAGCTTGCTTCCTGCATCTTCTCCAGCTAGTACATAATCTGTTTTTTTAGATACAGAGCTTGAGGTTTTTCCTCCAAATTTTTCAATTATATCGCTTGCCTCATTTCTTGTATATTTTTCAAGTGAACCTGTAAGGACAAACGTTTTTCCTTCAAATCTATTGTCAGTACTCTCTTCCATTTTTATTTGCATATTAACATTAACATCTTTTAATTTATTGATTAAATCTATTGTTTGTTCTTGTTTAAAAAATTCATATATACTTTGTGCAGTAATGTCTCCTACATCGTCTGTTTCAACTAAGTCTTCTAAAGATGCATTCATTAAGCCATCTATACTTTTGAATTTTTTTGCAAGTGTCTTTGCAGATTTTGTTCCTATATGTCTTATTCCTATTGCACAAATTAGTCTATCTAAATCATTATCTTTACTTGCTTCGATTGCATCTATTAAGTTTTTTGCAAATTTTTTCCCGTCTTTTTTTAGACTTTCTATATCTTCTTGTTTTAAATAATATATATCTGCAATTGTTTCGATTAAGCCATTATTATATAGCTGTTCTACTATTTTTTCGCCTAATCCTTCTATATTCATTCCTTCTTTTGATGCAAAATGAATTATATTTCTTAGGTTTCTTGCCTTACATTCTATTCCAATACATCTTATTGCCGCTTCTCCTTCTTCTCTTATTGCAGGTGCTCCGCATACTGGACATACTTTTGGCATTTCAAAAGCTTTTTCCTCTCCTGTTCTTTTTTCTTTTAAAACTTTAACAACTTCTGGAATAACATCTCCTGCTTTTTGTATTAAAATATGGTCTCCTATTTTTAAGTCTTTTTCTTTTATAAAGTCCTCATTGTGAAGAGTTGTTTTAGATATTTTAGATCCTGCAACTACAACTGGCTCTAATATTGCCATTGGTGTAATTACACCTGTTCTTCCAACATTACATACTATATCTTTTAAAATTGTTTCCTTTTGCTCTGGTGGATATTTATATGCTATTGCCCATTTAGGTGTTTTAAATGTTGTTCCTATTTCTTCTCTTAAAGCTAAATCATCTACTTTTATAACTGCTCCATCTATTCCAAATGGAATTTCTTCTCTTGTATTACCTATATGCTCTATTTCTTTTATTGCATCTTCTATATTATTGCATAGCACTTTTATAGGGTTTACATTAAATCCTAATTTTTCTAAATAAATAAGTGACTCATAATGTGAAGTAAATTTTATATCATCACTTTTTTGTACGTTAAAAATATATATGTCCAAAGGTCTTTGTGCTGTAATTGTGCTATCCAACTGACGAAGTGAGCCTGCTGCTAAGTTTCTTGCATTTGCATATTTATTATCTTCATCTTGTTTTTCATTTAATTCATCAAAATCTTTTTTTGAAATAAAGACTTCTCCTCTTACAATAATATCTATATTTTCTTTAAGTTTTTGAGGTATTGTTTTTATTGTTTTTAAATTTTCTGTAATATCTTCACCAACTTGTCCATTTCCTCTTGTTGCTCCTTTTATAAATTCACCATTTTTGTATTCTAAAGCTACAGATAAACCATCTATTTTTGTTTCTACAACATACTTTATATTGTTATCAAATTTTTTCATTCTTTCATCAAAGTTATATAATTCATCAAATGAAAAAACGTCTTGCAAACTTTGAAGTGGTACTATATGTGTTACTTTTTCAAAGCCTTCTTTTACTGTTCCACCTACTTTTTGTGTTAATGAATCTTTGCTTATAAACTCTGGGAATTCTCTCTCTAAGTTTTTAAGTTCGTTCATAAGCATATCATATTCAAAATCTGATATTTCTGGATTATCATCATCATAGTATTTTTTTGCATAATATGCTGTAAGTTTATTTAGTTCGTCGATGCGCTTTTTAGCTTTATTTTTATCCATCAAGTCCTCCTAAATTTTAATTTTGTGTTTTTTATGGAAAAAGGGGCCTGCCCCCATTTTCCCTATTTTTTTTATTAGTCTTTCAATAAGTCTTTTCCACCTTTTATGTAGTCCCATCCTGAGAAGATTGTTGCTATTGTTGAAATTGTTATTAATAATGTTGCCAAAATGTTTATAATATATTCGCCTGTATTCATATAAACTGAAGCACTATTAATTAGTGTATCTTCCACACTTGCTACTCTAAAAACAAATTGGAAATATGAAAAATTATTTAAGAACATTAGAATTATTGCTATCATTTGAGTTGCTGTTTTTATTTTTCCCCAAATACTTGCTGCTATTACTTCTCCGCCTTTTTCTACTGCTATTAATCTGTATCCTGATACTACAAATTCTCTAAATAATACTATTATTGGTATCCATGCTGGCAGTCTCTTATCTTCTACCAATATTAACATTGCAGCGAGTACTAATATTTTGTCTGCTAAAGGATCTGCGAATTTTCCAAATGCCGTTATTTGATTATTCTTTCTTGCTAGTTTTCCATCCAAATGATCTGTGTAAGATGCAAGAGCAAATATTGCAACTATTATCCAATTAATAACTGGTATTCCTAGAAATGTATCGTTTATTCCATTTAAAACTCCAACATAATATACTATTACCATTAATGGCACTAATATTATTCTAAAAATAGTTAGTTTGTTTGGTAAATTCATAATCCTACTTACCTCCATTTAAAATGTAAGGACTAGCACTTATAAAAACAGTACTAATCCTTTTTTATTTATTGTTCTACTGTGTTTTCTGTTTCTGTTGTTTTAGCAATTTGCTCTATTGATATGTTAGCATCTGTTGGACAAATTTGTATAAATGTGTTTCCATCATTTACAGTAATTTCTTCTCCGTTTTCATATTTATATACTGTTTGACCACTATGCGTACTCTTTTCCCAAGTAATTGGAACTGAATATCCCTTTGAGATATAATATCCTGTTCCGCTTCCTATATTGTCTAACTCTTGTCTTCCTTTATTTTCGCCATCATTTAATGTATAGTTTCTAACTTTGTAAACTATAATATTTTTTGCTGTATATTGCTCTCCAGTTTCTAAATCTACATTTGCTTCTCCAGACATACTTCTTTTATATACTTTATTTTCTGCATCATATTCGTAACTTGTTGTATGATAATATGAGTATTTTAATGTTATTTTATCTGCTGCTTTTGCTTGAATATTACTGCTTAAATCTACTTCTTCTGCACTGTAGTTTAATAACAAGTCTTTAGTAGTATCTCTTGTGTATCCCTTATCTTCAGAATACTCTTTTATTTTTTCTAAGTTTGCAAATCCTGTATGCTCATAAGCTCTATTTAAAGTTCTATCTCTGAAAAATACTACATTTTCTAATGCAATTCCATCTAAATCATCAACCGAGCCTAATCTTGAATATGCTTGTGGGCTTCCTCCCCAGTGTATGTATATTGCATCATTTTCTTCTGCATAATCTATAAAGTAATGTCTTGCACTTCTTACTGATCCTATTTTTTCTGGATATACATCTTTATATAATGCCATCATTCTAGTAATTCCACCCTCTGCAATAATTTCATATACTAAATATGCATCTTGAAGACCACATTGTGGCCATGCTGCATGGTTGTTGTTTATCATTACTGCATAAGGTCTAGTTTTTGAATTAACATCTACTATTTGTACTTGTGGTTCTATAACTTCAGCTTCTTGCTCATTTGCTGTTTGTTCTACTTGGCCCTTTTTAAAAACTTTTAATGCTAATAAAATTCCTGCTACGATAACTAATAATACAAGAATTGTTATTAATATTATCAATCCCCAATTTTTCTTTTTCTTTACTGCTGATTTTTCACGTTTTGCTCTTTTTCCTTCTCCCATTTTTGTTTCATCCTTTCTTATTTCAAAATTTTTAATTTGCTAAGTATATTTTCTTCTTTTTGCCTCATAACAATTTTATCTTCTTCATCAATGTGGTCATACCCCATTAGATGATAAAA
>CANQZZ010000121.1 GCA_947628465.1 uncultured Clostridia bacterium | reverse complement strand
TGCATCTACTCTTTCTTTCATTACATGAGGTATTACTCTAAATATAGGTCCAAGTGTTTTTATTTTTCTTCCATCAGATCGTAATCCAAACATTCTATTTCCTCCTTTGGAACATTATATAATACAAATAATAAACTTGGCAAGAAAAAATAAAATTTTTCTTATAGAATGTTTCATTTTATAAGATTATTTGCAAATATTATAGTAAAAATAAAATCTGAAAAAGTAATAATATGTAAACTTTTAATTACAAATATTACCATTATATATTGAAAAGAAAATACCAAAAAATTATAATAAAAACAAAAACAAACGAAAAAGGGAGAAAAAAGTACATGAACAAAAAAACGAACTTCATTTCTAACAATAAAGCCATCACATTAATAGCACTAATAATTACAATAGTAGTAATGCTAATACTAGTAGGAGTATCAGTAAATGTAGCATTTAACGAAAATGGACTCATAGCAAATGCAAGAAAAGCAGCATTTATGGAAGAAATGATGCAAATAAAAGGGAAAATACAAGAACAAGAAGTATTAGAAAGATCGAATAAAAAAATAAAAAATACAATAGAAAAAACATGGAAAAAAGTTAAATTAGAAGAAGCATTAGAGTGGGATGACGACTTAAAAAAAGAAGTTATATATTGGGGAAAATATAAAGTAGGAATAAGCGAAATAACAAAAGAATATGCAAAAGAAAATGGAGACTCAATATTAGAACAAGTAAATAAAGAGGGAATAATTCCAAACCTATACTATGTAAAAGGAAGTTTTGCAAATGGGGAGCAAGAAGCATATATATATGATACAAAAGAACATGTATTATACAAAGTAGCAAAAACAAGAATTGTTTTTAGAGTAGTACACAGTATAGAAGAATTACAAAATGAACCAAGAGAAGAAACGATAGAAAACTTAATAGAAGAAGAAAGTAAAATAGTAAAAACAGGAAACATATCACACTATGAACCAGACTTATCAGGATTTAATACACTAAACACAACATTAGTATATTACAACGGAGAAGAAACAGAAGAAATATCAGCAGAAGAATACTATAAAAAAGGAAAACCAAGAGAAATACAAAAAAATGGAACAACATATGAATTTTATAACTATGAAAAACAAAAATGGGCAAACATAAAAGTAGAGAACCCAGACACAGGAACAGAAAGTTGGTGGGTATGGATACCAAGGTATGCATACAAAATAGATACAGAAGCAAAACAAAGCTCAATAATATTCATAGATACAAACAATGCACAAGCAAGTGGAGGAGAACTAGAAGAAGGATATATACCACACCCAACATTTGGAAACGATTTAAAAGGAATATGGGTAAGCAAATACGAACCAACACAAGTATCAAATATAAGTACAGGAGACTTTCCATATTACATACCAGACTTAGAAGGATTTAATGCAGACAACACATATATAGAATCATACGACAAAGAAAACAACAAATTTATAGAACAACCATTAAGAGAAATATTAGCTAAAAGCAGTACAATAGATGAAAAAGGAATAATAAAAGAAGCAGAAATAATATCAAACAAGATAGAAGCAACTTGGTATAACTATGAAGAAAAAATATATGCAAACATAAAAGTAGTAAATCCAGAAACAAAAGCAGAAAGCTGGTGGGTATGGATACCAAGGTATGCATATAGAATAGAAGGAAGTACAAGTTCAATAGTATTTATAGACACAAACAACAAACCATTTACAGGAGGAGAATTAGGAACAGGATATATACCACACCCAACATTTGGAAGTAATTTAAAAGGAATATGGGTAAGTAAATATGAACCAGTACTTTTGCCAGACGTAAGCACAGGAAATTCTACATACTATGAACCAGACTTAGAAGGATTTGATATAAACAATACATATATAGAACTATATGATGGAGTACAATTTACAGACCAACCACTAAAAGACGTTTTAAGTAATGAAAGTACAATAGAAAATAACATAGTAAAAAATCCAATTATAGATAAAAATAAATTAAAAGGAACATGGTATGACTATAACAAAAGAATATATGCAAACATAAAAATAAAAAATCCAGCAACAAACGCAGAAACTTGGTGGGTATGGATACCAAGGTATGCATATGAAATAGTAGGAACAACAAGTAAAATAATATTTATAGATGTAAACAATAAACCATTTACTGGAGGAGACTTACCAAGTAGTTACATACCACACCCAACCTTTGGAAACGACTTAAAAGGAATATGGGTAAGTAAATATGAACCAAGTCGGAGAAGTAAAAACTGAATAAATATAAAGAAAAATAAAGAAAAAGGTAAAGATAAAAATAAAGAAAAAAGAAGAAAATAAAGAAAGAAAACAAATGAAAGGAAAGTGAAAAAAATGATAAAAAAAATAATAAGTATAATGATAATTTTAATAATAGTTGCAATATGTAGCACAAGCTATGCAGCAATAAATATAACACCAAGCAAAACTGGAACAGACTCAATAGTAAATATAAAAGCAACAGTATCGTATGAAGTATGTCAACAAATGAATCAAGGAGAAGAGTCATTAGTAAACACAACAGTAAAACCACACTTAGCAACAAATAAAGATTGGGGAGCAGTATCATACTTTGCAAACAGTGTATATGGAACAAATGGACAAAATATTGGTACAGGAAACACAGTTCAAATAGATGGAGTAGAATATTATTCAACAACACCAAATATAACAGGAGTAATGAATTGGGGAGCAAATCCAAAGGTTGCAAGATATACACAAACAGCAGGATTAATACAAGCATATAATGAAGAAAAGTCTCAAGAATCAACAGCAAAAGAAAATGTAATAGCATTATATAATAATAGAGACACAGATTTTGTAGATTATATAAATACAGGAACATGGAATGCAGAAAACACATTGGGTATGGCTATGTATGAAACTGAGTCAGTAGTTTCAAATGATTGGGGTTATGGAGGAACTGATACAAACCGCCCTATGTCAATAAGACAAGGCTGGTTCGGTTTCTATGTAGGTCACGGCGGCTACTTCGACTTTCGTACGTCGGGTGCCCAATATAGCGATGTTACATTTAGACCTGTCATTTGGAATAGGTAGAAAATGAGCAGTAGTACTGATTCTTGAGCTTTTTCATCAAAAACTAAATTCAATATAAAATCTAATATTAATATAATTGATATGAATTAAAAGACTAGGAAACCTACAAACTTTACCTAGTCTTTTTCTTGTGCTACTTACTTAATATTTTTGCGCGACTAAATATTTATGTAAAAAATTTCCAAAAACAATTGACAAAAATATTATTATAAATTAAAATGTTTTGTATAAAGATATTAAATGATAATTATAATATTGAAGGGAAGTGCATAAAATGACTGATAAGATTAATCAATTTAAAAAAATGAGTAAAGAACAATTAATTAGCATTATTAATAATCCAAAATCAAGTGAATCAGATATAATTATAGCTTCAATAGAAAAAGGTCATAAAGATATCGAAGAAGGCAATTATTATACAACAGAAGAAATCGTTAAATATTTCGATAATATGGCTAGAAAGTGCTAAATATGACTTAATTCAAATCTATAATTATATTTCGGTAGATTCTTCATACTATGCGATTAAAACAGTAAATGAAATCATGGATAAGGTAAACTCTATTATAAATTTTCCATATATGTTCAGGAAAGTCCAAATCTATGATGATGAAAATATACGAGAAATAATCTATAAATCATATAGAATAATATATGAAATTGATTCTAATAAAATTTTTATTCATAGAATTTTTCATTCTTCAAGGTTATTCACCAATTCTATCCTAAAAATAAAAAAATTTAATATCTTTATATAATTATATTGACAAATGACACTGTGTCACATATAATATATGACATAGTGTCATTTTAGTATATAATTTCTCATAGTATAAAGGAGATGATAAAAGTGCCAACAGATACTTTTTATAAGCTTCCAGACGAAAAGAAATCAAAAATTATATTTTCTGCAAAAAAGGAATTCACAAGAGCTTCTTTAAAAGAAGCATCAATAAAAAATATAGTAGAAGATGCTGGAATTGCAAGAGGAAGTTTTTATCAATATTTTGAAAG
>CANQZZ010000120.1 GCA_947628465.1 uncultured Clostridia bacterium | reverse complement strand
ATTCCTTTTAATTTTTGAGAACAGATTTGCTACTTCTTGTCCATCATAAGAAACCAATTTTTTTATAGTGTTTGAAGCTTCTGCAGATTTATCTGTATTTATTGTCATCAGATTACCGATGCAATTGCTAGTGCCATTACAATTATTGCAGATGTTCCTGCACCTACCCATATTATTATTACAGGTCCTAGCGCAATTTTTGGAAGGCTATTTAATACTACTAAAAATGGCTCAGATACTTTTGATAAGAATTTTGACCACCATAGTATTATTGCTATTACTACGCCAAGGAAAGCTCCTGATAAGAATCCTACTATTGTTTCATAACATGTTACTCCAAGGTGTTTTAATAGTCCATTTTGTGATAAATTCATAAAAGTTTTAAGCATTCTACTAGGCTGACTAGTTATAAAGCTATCAATAATACCCTTATTTGCTAACATTTCCCATAATGCAATAAATAAAATTACTATGGTAATTTGAGTTATTAATATACTTACTTTTGTAATAGTTCTTTTCCTTAAATATTGTTTTCTTTCTATTGATTTACTTTTCTTTTGCATCAACATCCAACTCCTTCCACAAACTATCAAAATAGTCACTAAATTTAGGGCTCTTTCTTGCATTCATTGGATCTCTATTTTCTATTTCAAAGTCAATATTATATATTTTTTTTACTTTTGCTGGCCTTTTACTAAGTACTATTACTCTGTCTGACATACTAATTGCTTCTGATATATCATGTGTTACCATTACTGTTGTAATATTTTCGTTTTTTAGAATATTGTATATATCCCTAGTTACCATTATTCTTGTTTGATAATCCAATGCTGAAAAGGCTTCATCCAATAAAAGGATTTCTGGTCTAATTGCAAGTGTTCTAATTAATGCAACTCTTTGTCTCATTCCTCCTGATAGTTGGTTTGGATATTTATCTTTAAATTCATAAAGATTATATTTTTTTAATAATTCTTTTACATATTCTTCATTTTCTTTCGTTTTTCTGTGTGTAATTTCTAACCCAAAAATAACATTATTATATATTGTTCTCCACTCTAAAAGGCTATCTTTTTGAAGCATATATCCAATTTTTGATGACACTTTTTGAGTTTCTATTTTATCAATATATATTTTTCCACTTGATTTTTCTTCTAAGCCTGCAATTATTGATAATAGCGTAGATTTTCCACATCCACTTGGACCTATTATACTAACAAATTCTCCTTTCCTAACACTAAAATTTATATCCTTTAATGCTTCTATTTCTCCATTTTTTGCTTGATACGTTTTATTTACATTTTCTAATCTTAATACTTCTTCCATTTAGTTTCCTCCTACTATATTAATAGTATATTCTAATTTATGTAAATTTGTGTCGCTACAATTTTTTTGTTTTTTCTTGTATATTGTTTTTTGTTGTAATATAATTTACTTAGATTTTTAATTTAGGAGGAAAAAATGGATAAAAATATTGATGTAGCAATAATTATGGGAAGTGATTCAGATTTACCTATAATGAGTGATTCTGCTAAGTTTTTAGACAATATGGGTATTTCTTATGAAATGAAAATATTATCTGTTCATAGATGCCCAGATGAAGCAATTAGTTATGCTAAAAGTCTTAAAGAAAGGAATGTAAAAGTAATTATAGCTGGTGCTGGTGGTGCAGCACATTTGCCAGGTATATTTGCAGCAGTAAATACATGTCCAGTAATTGGTGTTCCAATTCTTTCTAAAACTTTAAGTGGTGTAGATTCTCTTTATTCTATTGTGCAAATGCCTTCAGGTATTCCTGTTGCAACAGTAGCTATAAATGGTGCAAAAAATGCCGCAATTTTAGCTAGTCAAATTATAGGAACTTCAAATGCTGATGTACAAAATAAAATAGCAGATTATAAAGCTTCTTTAAAAGACGGCGTTATGAAAAAAGACTCTAGATTGCAAGAAGTAGGTTTTGAGAATTATTAATTTTAATTAAGAAGTGAGATGTGTCCCAAATGGGACAAAATGTCCCACAAAGAAACGTCCCCTTTGGGACATGGGAGGTAATTATGAAAAAAATTAGTAGTGGTAAAGTTCGTGAAATATACGAAGTTGATGATGATAAACTTATGATGGTTGTTTCTGATAGGATTTCTGCATTTGATTTTATTATGCCAAATCCTGTTTTAGATAAAGGAAAAATATTAAATAAAATTTCTGAGTTTTGGTTTGATTTTGTTTCAGATATTATTCCAAATCATATTATTACAACTAATTATGAGGAGTTTCCAGAGGAATTTAAGAAGGAAGAATTTAAAGATAGAAGTATGCTTGTTAAAAAATTAAAAATGCTTCCTGTTGAATGTATTGTTAGAGGATATATTACAGGTTCAGGATGGGCAGAGTATCAAAAAAGTGGTACAGTTTGTGGAATTAAACTCCCTGTTGGTTTAAAAGAGTGTCAAAAATTAGATGAACCAATCTTTACACCTTCAACAAAAGCAGAACTTGGTGACCATGATGAAAATATTTCTTTTGAAAGATGCGTAGAAATTTTAGGAAAAGATTTAGCAGAACAAGTTAAAAACGCTACAATAGATATTTATAAAAAGTGTGCTGATTATGCACTTTCAAAGGGTATAATTATTGCTGATACAAAATTTGAATTCGGTTTAGATGAAAATGGAAATCTTGTTTTAGCAGATGAAGTTTTAACACCTGATTCTAGTAGATTTTGGCCAGCAGATGACTATGAAGTAGGAAGAAGTCAAAAGAGTTTTGATAAACAGTATTTAAGAGACTGGCTTTCAAGTAATGGTTATAGGAATAATCCACCTGAAAGTCTTCCAGAAGATGTTATTGCAACTACAAGGAATAAATATATAGAAGCTTATGAAAAAATTACAGGAAAGAAATTTTAGTTCTTCTACTTAAAACAAAAATAAAGAAATCGTTTGAAATGATTTCTTTATTTTTTTGTTTTGATTTTTTATTTTATTTTGTTCTTATTTTATTTTTTTTTCTTTTCTACTCTTAATTTTATTACGCATTTTTTATACATTTACTTCTGCATTTTCTTTTATTATTAAATCTTTGTATTTTTCTAATACTGGATTTACTTGTTCTTTAATAAAGTCTTCTACTTGATGTTTTGCTCTTCCACATAGATTGTCTGGATTTAATATGCTTAAAATTTCCTCTTTTGTTAGTCCAAATGTTTCATCCCCAGCTATTCTATCTACTAAGTCATTTGGTTTTCCGAATTCTTTTACCTCTCTTCCTGCTTCCATTGAATATACTCTTATTTTTTCGTGTAATTCTTGTCTATCTCCACCTTTTAGAACTGCATTCATAAGTATTTCTTCTGTTCCCATGAAAGGTAATTCTTGCATCATATTTGTTTTTATTACGTTTTCATATACTACTATTCCTGATGTTATATTTGCATAAAGTATTAATATTGCATCTACTGCTAAAAACGCTTCTGGAACGCAAATCCTTTTATTTGCTGAGTCATCTAATGTTCTTTCAAGCCATTGAGATATTACTGTCATTTTTGTGTCGTTTGCTAAAGCTATTACATGTCTTGAAAGTGAGTTTATTCTTTCACTTCTCATTGGGTTTCTTTTATATGCCATTGCAGATGAGCCAATTTGACCTTTTTCAAATGGTTCTTCTAACTCTTTTTCATGTTGCAGAAGTCTCATATCATTTGCAAATTTTGATGCGCTTTCTGCTATACCTGATAAACAATTTAAAACTATTGAGTCTAATTTTCTTGTATAAGTTTGTCCAGATACTGCAAATACTTTATCAAATCCCATTTTCTCTGCAATTTTTTTATCTATTTGTTTTACTTTTTCTTCATCTTTAAATAGTTTCATGAAACTTTCACTAGTTCCTGTTGTTCCTTTGCATCCTAAAAGTTTCATCCTTGTTTGTACAAATTCAAGTTCTTCTAAATCTTCAAGTAAATCTTGAAGCCAAAGTGTTGCTCTTTTACCAACTGTTGTAAGCTGTGCTGGTTGAAAATGTGTATATCCTAAGCATGTTACACCTTTATATTTCTCTGCAAATTCTTTTAAATTATTTATTACTGTAACTAATTTTTGTTTTACTATTTTTAGAGCCTCACTCATTAGAATAACATCTGTATTATCTGTTACATAGCA
>CANQZZ010000119.1 GCA_947628465.1 uncultured Clostridia bacterium | reverse complement strand
TCTTTGGTGTTATTACTTCATATACTCTACATACTCTACTTTCCATTTTTACATCTGTTAATTGTACTTTTTCATATTGTTTATTTCCGTTTAGACTTTCCTTTACAAACCAATGTCCTATATAATCTTTATAATTTGCCTCATCTATTAATACAAATTTATTTAAATCTAAATCAAAGAAACCGTGGTCCTTTATTATTTCTATGTCTGTTCCGTCTGAAAAATATGCGTGAATTATTCTTCTGTCCTTCGATTCTTCATTATGGTTTACTATAAATGCTATATCAGATGCCTCATATTTTCCAGTATATAAATTCCATACTAGCACTTTTTCGTAACCAGTCAAGTCCTCAACCGGTATTTTAGAACCGTTAGCCAAAGTGATTAAAGTACCCTCAGCAATGCACGAAGTATCATTTTTCCAGGAGTCTATACTATCGAAGTAGGAGTCCGTAGCGTACGATTCGTTATTCTTGTTTATATCTTTGAAAATTCGAAGGTGGTCTAGAGGTGACTGTGGTAACAAAGACGTATCTCCCTCATCCGCGTGGAAAACAAGATACGACAACCAGGTACCACCGACGTTACTCGCGATCATAGTATCACCACAGAAACAACCGGTTACGGGAAGCGTAACCAAATCTGAAAAAATCTCCTTTTTTCTCGGTACACGGGTCGAACTGATAACCCCCGGGGGACAAGTTAAGGTGATTCGCATAACCGGCACCAACCACAAGAAGTAAGAAATTGCAAGTAGTGTTCCTCATTTAACGGAAATGGTTTTGCATAACCGCTCTTTATCCACTCGGGCCAAGTCATACCTAGAGTACCTCTATAAAGGGTATCAACAACCTGGAAACTTAAAACAGTGAGCTCTGCCGAGCCGCTATCACCTGTTGAATTATCGGTAACTAAACATTTAATTTTATAAGACTGGTTTTCGTCTAAATCACTAAATGTATGTAAAGAATTTGTATTGTCATCGCCAGATGCAACATCATTTATGAACCATTTATATTTAAAATTATTGTCAACTTCTTTTTCTTCGCTTTCATTTGTCATTATTTTTGATACCGATACTGGTATACTTGCTCCTGTTACATTTGCTTCATCAACCTTTAATGTTACTTTTAGTGTTTCTTCTAGGTTTTCTTCTGATTTATTCCCACTTATATATTCTTCTATTGAATTGTATATTGTATTGTCTATGTTTACCTGTCCATTTGATAACTCACTTTCTGCTTCTCTTGCTACTTCTGTATCACTTGTTGCTTTCCTTGCTGATTTAAATAATCCTCCATTTAAGGCTACAGTTACTGTTACTCCTACTAATATTAGCATTACTATTATTGTTATTACTAATGCAATTAGGGTAATTCCATTGTCATTGATTTTCTTATGCATTTTTGTTTTATCTTTCATATGTTCTTTATCTCCTTCTTTCGTTTTTTCTTTTTTATACAGACTAAATTTAGTCTTTTTTCTTTATTCAATTATAACTTTTACATACTCTCTTTTACAATGATTATTGATAATTTGTTTAAATATAAATTTACATATTAATTTTATTTTTCTTCATATCCTGGTTTTCCGAGTAATCTAAACATATTTGTTTTATATGCTTCTACACCTGGTTGGTCAAATGGGTTTACTCCTAATATATTTCCTGATATTGCGCATGCTAGTTCAAAGAAATATATTAATTCTCCCATTGCTTCTTCATTTAACTCGCTTACATTTATAACGATGTTTGGAACTCCTCCATCTACATGTGCTTCTATTGTTCCTTCCATTGCTTTTTTATTTACATAGTCCATTGTTTTTCCTGCTATAAAATTAAGTCCATCTATATTATCTTCATCTCTTTTAATTTTTATATCTGTTTTTGACTTTTCAATATTTATTACTGTTTCAAAAAGATTTCTTCTTCCATCTTGTATGTATTGTCCCATAGAATGAAGATCTGTACTTAAATCTACACCTGCTGGAAATATTCCTTTTTTGTTTTTCCCTTCACTTTCGCCATATAACTGTTTCCACCACTCTGTTAGATAATGAAGCTTTGGCTCATAATTTGCAAGGATTTCTATTGTTTTATCTTTTTCATATAATATATTTCTTGCAACAGCATATCTATAACATTGATTATATTTTATACTACTATCAGAATAGTTGTATTGTGCATTTTTTGCACCTTCCATAAGTTTATCTATATCTATTCCTGCTACTGCAATTGGAAGAAGTCCCACTGGTGTTAAAACTGAATATCTTCCTCCAACATTATCAGGTATTACAAATGTTTCATATTCTTCTTCTTCTGCAAGATGTTTTAGGGCACCTTTCTTCTTATCAGTTGTTACATATATTCTTTTATTTGCTTCATTTGCTCCATATTTGCTTTCTAAATATTCTCTAAATAATCTAAATGCAATTGCTGGTTCTGTTGTTGTCCCTGATTTAGATATTACATTTATTGATATATCTTTATCTCCTATGCAGTCTATTAATTCATTTATATAGTTAGGACTAATGCTATTTCCTACATAGAATATTTGTGGTGACTTTCTTACTGTTTTAGGAAGCATATTTGCAAAATTACTTGTCAAACTTTCAATAACAGCTCTTGAGCCTAAATATGAGCCTCCTATTCCAATTACTACAAAAACTTCTGAGCTTTTTCTAATTCTTTTTGCTGCTTTTTTTATTCTTTCAAATTCTCTTCTATTATAGGTTGTTGGTAACTTTAGCCATCCTACAAATTCATTTTTATCTACTGCTTTTTCAGTTAAATCTTCATATATTTTTTTTACTTTTTCTTCGTATTCAGCAATTTGTCTTTCCTTTATTCCACTATAACTTAAATCAAGTTTTACATGAGCCATTTTCATCACTCCTTATCTTGGATAATATATTATCATAATAATTGGAAATTAGAAATACTTTTTTATGATTTAGATAAAATATTTTAGAAAGATTTTTTTAAAAAATATTAAACTTGAGGTAACAAATTATGCCCTCAAGTTTAGAAAATTAAAGCTCTATTTTTGGATTATATTTTTCAAGCCACATATTTACTTGACAAAGGTAAGCCATAAGCTGTGGACCTGTCATAAGCTGACCAAACCAAGGTCTTGTAAATGCTTTTCCATCTGTTTCTATAATATCCATTATATATTCTCTGTTTAACAAATTATTTATAGGTGAACTTTTATCATACATTATTTTCTTTAATTTATTTTTTACAGCTAAAAGATAAGTTGGATTATGTGTTTTTGGATAAGGACTTTTCTTTCTATCTACAATTTCTGCTGGAAGAAGGTCTCTTACAACATATCTTAAAAGTCCCTTTTCTCTACCATTTAAAGCTTTTATTTCCCAAGGAATATTCCACATGTACTGTACTATTCTATAATCACAAAATGGAACCCTAAGTTCTAATCCATGTTGCATTGACATTCTATCTGACCTATCTAAAAGTGTTTGCATAAACCAATTTAAAGTTAAATATGATATTTTTCTTTTTTCTGCTGTTTCTTTTGAATCTGTGTCTAAAATATCTACATTACCTAAACTTTCATTATATCTATAATCTATATATTCTTTTAAATCAACTTCTTTTGATATTTCTGGATTTAACAGCTTTTGTCTTTCAGAAATTGCAATAGACCATGGAAACGTGTTGCTGTTTAAAGCATCTTCTCTAAAAAACCATGGATATCCTGCAAAAATTTCGTCAGAACATTCACCAGATACAGCAACCTTTGCTTCTTTGCTTATATTTTTGCAAAATAAAAGCATTGATGAATCCACATCTGCCATCCCAGGAAAGTCTCTTGCTAGCATTGCATCTTCTAGAGCCTCTGCCAGCTCTGGCGTATCTATTATTACTTCATGATGATTTGTACCGAAAATTTTTTCTCATTATATCTATATAGTAGTTATCTGAATTTGGCTGAAAATCACTCTTTACAAAGTTTTTATCATTATCTACATAGTCTACTGAAAATGTATCTAATGCAGGCATGTTATTTTTTTTATAATAATTACTTGCATAAGCTACTATTATACTAGAGTCTAAGCCTCCTGATAGCATTGCACAAATAGGCACATCTGATACTAATTGCTTCGATATAGAATCTTCTAATAAGTATCTTATAGTATCACAAGTTTTTCCAAAAGTATCTTTATGCTC
>CANQZZ010000118.1 GCA_947628465.1 uncultured Clostridia bacterium | reverse complement strand
TGCAGATATTATTGCGCTTCCTGCAACTGCTATATCTACTCCCGCTTCTTTTACTAAGTTTATTGTATCTTTATTTATACCGCCATCTACTTCTATATATGTGTCTAAATTATTTTCTTCTAAGTATTGTTTTAATTCTTTTACCTTTTCTATAGTTTCTGGTATTAATTTTTGTCCTCCTTTTCCGAGGCTCTACTGTCATTATTAAAACCATGTGAATCATTGGTAAAAATTTTTTAATTTCTTGTATGC
Source organism: uncultured Clostridia bacterium (assembly GCA_947628465.1). The sequence continues at coordinate 3,965 of CANQZZ010000118.1, read as the reverse complement.
TAGTATTTGGTTTTATAGATATTCCTACTTTTACATTGTTTAATTTTAAATAATCAATATAACTTCTTACTTCTTCATCGCTCTTACATGCTTCGTAGTGAAATGTAATTATTGCAGGTGAAAGTGGTATATATCTATTTATATTGCCTTTAACATCCTCCACCATTAGATGAATATCTAATGGTAGATTGGACATTTGTTTTATTATATTTGCATATTCATACATCATACTTTCAGTATTTTTTTCTACAAACTTTCCATCCATTATATCTATATGGTAATAGTCTGTTCCAGCTACTTCTAAATCGTAAAAAGTTTTAGTTGCATTTTCTTCTTCAACTGTTAATATTGATGTTGATATTTCTAACATTTTTATCTCCTTTTATTCTATTGTTATAGATGATTGGTTATTAAAGTTAATTGTTTCTGTTCTTTTTAGATTGTCATCTAAATATACTTTAATTTTTACTGTTCCAGAACCTTGTATTGATATTGATTTCTTTGTAGTTGTAGTATCAACTTGTTCATTAATTACTTGTTCATCATTAACAGTTACTCTTAATGGAACATATACCTTTTTCTCTTCACCTGTTTCTTCATCAATTTGTGCAGTATATCCACCAACAGATTTTACATTAACATATATTGTAGCTGTTTTTATCTCATCAAATTCATTTACTGTTATTGTTATTTCTGTGTTTTTATCAACCATACTTCCAGATGATATTGATTGATTTACAACTACTCCATTTGTTTTACTTGAATCTGATGTTTTTTCTGTACTTTTCCATTTTAATTTTGCATTTGTAATAGCTGTTTTTGCTTCTTCCTCTGTTTTTCCAGATAAATCTGGCACCTCTACTTGCTCTATTCCTGTGCTTACATATATTATTATTTTACTTCCTGCTGGAATCTCTTCATCTTGACTTATTTCCTCTTCATCTTCTGTTTCTTGTTTTATTACGTAATCTTTTTCTACACTATCGCTATATTCTTCTTTTACTTCTACTTCTAACCCTGTATCTTTTAAAAGTTTTGTTGCTTCATCTCTTTTTAGTCCTACTACTTTAGGCATTTTTACTATTTCTTGTCCTTTACTTACAACAACTTTTATTGTACTTCCTTCTTTTACTTTAAAGTTTTCTTGATAGGTAGGATCTTGTTCTATTATTTGTCCTTCTGGTATTTCTAAGTGATATTTTTCTTCTTGAACTTCTACTTTAAGTTTTAACTCTTTTGCTTTTTCTTCTGCTTCTTGAACAGTCATTTTAGATAAATCAGGAATTTGAACATCTTTTGCTCTTCCAAGTGAAAGTGCAAGATATGTTCCTCCCATTGCAACTGAAAATACTGCTATGCATACAAATATTATTGTAAATACTTTTAATGCCGGATGTTTTTCAAAGAACTTTTGCATTTTAGCAAATTTTCCTTTTTTATTTTCATCTTTATTTTCTGACTCTTCCTTATTATAATCTAAAGAAACTCTTTGAGTTTTGAAATCTCTATTTCCTTCATTAAATACAAATTCTCCACTAGGATTTTTAAGTGCCATTTCTAAGTCTCTAAGCATTTCTGTAGCATTTGCATATCTCATTTCTGGGTCTTTTCTCATTGCTTTCATTATTATATCATTTACACTCTTTGGAATGCTTGGCTTTAATATTATTGGTTCTATTGGATCTTCTTGCATGTGTTTTAAAGCTACTGAAACTGGAGTATCACTATCAAAAGGAACTCTACCTGTTATCATTTCATACATTACAACACCTAAAGAATATAAATCAGATTTTGCATCTGTAAATCCACCTCTTGCATGTTCTGGTGAAAAATAATGTACTGAGCCAATTGTTGTTCCAAATGCTGTAATTGTTGAATTTGAAACAGCTTTTGCAATTCCAAAATCTGTTACTTTGGCAACTCCTTCTTCTGTTATTATTATATTATGTGGTTTTATATCTCTGTGTATTATGTTGTTTTTATGCGCAGTTTCTAATGCTGCTGCTATTTGCATTGCTACTTTTACAGACCATTTCCAACTTAATGCACCATCTTCTACAATTATTTCCTTTAGCGTTTTTCCTTTTACAAGTTCCATTACGATATAGTAAAGATTTTCTTCTTTTCCTACATCATATACCGATACAATATTTGGATGAGTTATACTTGCTGCAGCTTGTGCTTCGATATTAAATCTTTTTACAAATTCCTCATCTGTTGTAAATTCATCTCTTAAAATCTTTACAGCAACAAATCTATTTAGTACCAAATCTTTTGCTCTGTATACTGTCGCCATTCCTCCGATTACCTATTTTTTCTAACAATTCATACCTATTTGCAATTATTTTACCTTCTATATTCATATAGCCCTCTCTCCTATCTTTATTAAAGACTTACTATTTTATTTGTTTAAATACAATTGTTTACTAATACATTTATTCTTCTTTTTCAACTACTATGACACTAATATTATCATATCCTCCAAGTTCGTTTGCTCTTTCAATTAAATTATTACAAGCTTCTATTGTATTTTTCTTAATTATGTTGTATATTTCTTCTTCTTGGAGCATATTTGTAAGACCGTCAGAGCACATAAGTATTATATCTCCTGGCAAAAATCCTTTTGAAGTAATATCAGGTTCTATATTTTTCGTACATCCGAAGTGCCTTCATTAAAATGTTTTTCTTTGGATGATAAAAAGCTTCTTCCCTTGTTATAGTTCCATCTTTTACTAATGTTTCTACATAACTATGGTCTGTTGTAATTCTTCTTATTATATTTTTTCTTAATCTATATATCCTGCTATCTCCTATATGACCAATGTATACCCTATTTTCATACATTATACAAATTTCAAGAGTTGTTCCCATTTGATCTAATTCTTGCTTTTCCTTAGACTTTTCATATACAATTTCATTTGCATAATTCATTGCCTTTCTAATAAGGTCTTCTATATTTTCTGCAGTTGGTTGTATGTTTTCAAATCTTTCTTCTATATATTCTCTTGCAGAAGCTGTAGCTAATCTACTAGCTATTTCTCCTCCATTATATCCTCCCATACCATCTGCTAAAATACACAGTCTCATGTTATTTGTTTCTTTTGAAACATAATAGCAGTCTTGATTCATTTCTCTTGCTTTACCTATATCGGTCATTGCGTAGGCTCGCATTTTTCCACCTCTTTTTTTCTAAGTTGTCCACATGCTGCATCTATATCTGTTCCTAGTTCTCTTCTAATTGTAGCAACTATTCCTTTTTCATTTAAGTAATCTCTAAATTTCATTATATTTTCATTTGTACTTTTTGAATACTTGCCGTTTTCAATTTTATTTATTGGTATTAAGTTTACATGACATAGCATTCCTTTTAATAATTTAACTAGTTCTTTTGCATCTTTTAAATTGTCATTATTTTCTTTAGCTAATGCATATTCAAAAGATATTCTTTTGTTGGTTTTTTGTATATAATATCTACAAGCTTTCATTAGTTCTTCAATATTATACACATCATTTACTGGCATCATTTGGCTTCTTTTTTCATTATTTGCGCTATGAAGTGATATTGATAAAGTACACTGCATATTTTCATCTGCCAACTTATATATTTTAGGAACTAAACCACTTGTTGAAATACTAATATGCCTTGCTCCCATATTTATTCCTTTTGGATTGTTTAAGATTTTAATTGCATTCATTACGTTGTCGTAGTTGTCTAATGGCTCGCCAATTCCCATAAATACAAGGTTTGATATTTTTATATTTTCGTCTCTTTGAATTGCTAATAACTGTTCTATAATTTCTCCTGAGCTTAAGTTTCTTGCGAACTTTACTCCTGTAGATGCACAAAATTTGCATCCCATTTTACATCCTATTTGTGAAGATACACATATTGTAAAGCCATGTTTGTATTCCATAAGTACTGATTCTATTGCATTTCCATCTAGAACATCAAATAAATATTTTTT
>CANQZZ010000117.1 GCA_947628465.1 uncultured Clostridia bacterium | reverse complement strand
TTAGAAAAATACAAGATTTAAATTTCAAAAAAATGAATAAAATAGTAGATATTATTGCAAAAGACAATAATAAATCTAAATTGTATATAAAATTTGATATATTTAGAAATTTCTTAAAAAGAGGAATTGGATATACAGATTATTACAGAGGAAACTATATCAATTTAACTAAAAAAGAAAAGGATACATTCGTAACAGCAAAAACTTTTTATAAAGTAATACATTACTTTAATAATGATGATTATGTTTGCATATTTCATGATAAATTAATCTTTAATAAAATTTTTAAAGATTATTTAAAAAGAGAATATATTGATTTAAATAGATGTACAAAAGAAGAATTTGCAGAATTCTTAAATAAATATGACACAGTATTTGCAAAGGATCCTCTTGGCGAATGCGGACATGGAATTAAAAAAATCGAAACTAGTAAAGTAGAAGATAAAAATAAACTATATGAAGAATTAAAAAACAACAAACAATTCTTAGTAGAGGAAGCAATAATACAAGGTAAAGAACTAAATGAAATAAATCCTAATGTAGTAAATTCTTTTAGAATACTTACACTAGTAAAAGATAACAAAGCATATATTGTTGGAAATGCTCTTAGAGTAAATCAATTTGATTCCGATATTATAGGATGCACAAACGATATATATTTTAGCTTAAACGAAGAAGGAAAAATAGATAGCAAAGTAACAGACGATTATGGAAATATATATAAAACACATCCATTAACAAATAAAGAATTCAGTAAAGTTAAAATACCAGGAGTAAAAGAGGCTTTTGAAATGTGCAAAAAAGCTGCTTTAGAAGTACCTGAAGTAAGATATGTTGGATGGGATATTGCTTTTTCTGATAAAGGACCAGTAATGGTTGAAGGAAATGAATATCCAGGCTATGGAATTGTTCAGCATTTTAAATTAAAAGATAAAAGAACAGGTCACCTAAAAGATATAGAAGATGTTGTAGGGAATGAAATAAAAAATATTGGTATATAATATAAAAAGTGGAAATTATTCCACTTTTTAATTTAGGAGGAAACTTATGCTAGAAAAAGTATATTTTAGTTTAGAAGATGATGTAGAACTATTTGGCTTATTACAAAGACCAGATAATAATATAAATACTGATGAAGTAGTTATATCAGTACATGGAATGCAAAGTAATTGTTTTAAAAAAAGAGAAGATATTCTAGCAAGCACAATAAATAAAGCAGGCATAGCATATTTTGCATTCAATAATAGAGGAACAGAAATTATGTGTTATACAAAAAAGACAGATGGAACTAAAACTTTAAACGGTGGTTGCGCTTATGAAGATGTTTTAGATAGTTACTATGATATAAAAGGTGCAATAAATAAAATGCTAGAACTTGGCTATACAAAGATACATCTTCAAGGGCATAGCTTAGGATGTACTAAAATTGTATATTCATATAATAGATTAAAAAATGAAAAAAGTGAATTATTAAAAAATATTAAATCGGTAATTTTACTATCATTAGTAGATTTAGTGGATTTACAAAAATATGATTTAGGACAAGAAAGATATGATAAAATGCTAAATTTAGCAATTGAAAAAGAAAATAAACATGAAGAAATGGATTTAATGCCTTATGATTCATTTGACCACCCTATAAGTGTAAAAACTTATTTAAGATATTATAGAGATAATAAAGATATAGACTTTGCAAGATTTAGTGATAAAGAATATGATTTTAAAGAATTAAATAATATTAAATTACCACTATTTTTAAGATGGGCAGAAAAAGATTTAGTTATTCAAAACTTAGATGAGTTAATAGAATTTTTGAAAAACAAGATAAATAATAACAATTTAGATATTGGATATATAAAGAATACTGACCATGGTTATACAAATAAAGAAGAAATTTTAGGACAAGAAATTGTGAAATTTATTGTAGAAAAAAGTTGAAAAATGTTTACAAATTAAAACGAAGCTTGTATAATAAAGATGCGGCAGTAATTTACTGCTAGAAATTTTTTGGAGGTAAGACTCATGGTATCAAGATGGCAAGAAGACAAAACATGCAATCCATTCCGGAACGATGCCTTATACAAGGTAGATACGGAAAAAGAATTTGATGAAAACATCAAAACGCAAGATTTTTTTATAACCAAAAATAAAGGCGCAAGAGCCAATAAAATTCGGTTAGATAGAAAATATAAAAAGAAACGCAGAAACCCGAATCTTAAAAATCCTTGGAAAAGGCGCAAACAGTGGATGCACCGAGATGAGTCTTATAACCATCGTTGGATGGTTAAAACAAGAGAAAAAGTAGCAAAAAGAGAATTCAGAGAATGGTTAGTAAGAAACTAACTCTCTAAAGCTACAAAAAAATAGCATTACTCGATTGAGTAGTGCTATTTTTATGAATAAAAATCAAAAAACTATTGACAATAAACAAATCAAGATGTATTATTTAAAAGCAAGATATAAATAAAGCGAAACATAATGTTAACAAGTGGGTTGTTTTAGTAACAATATAGTTGCAAAAAAGAAAAAAATAATAAACAAATGAAGGGAGAGAAAGACAAATGTCAAAAGAAAAATTAAAAGCAAAAAGAGGTATAACCTTAATAGCATTAGTAATCACAATAATAGTAATGTTAATACTAGTAGCAGCAACAGTAACAGTAGCACTAAATGGAGGATTATTTAAATCAGCAAAGAAAGCAACAGCAGATACAGAAATAGCAAGAGAAGAAGAAAGCCAGCTTTCAAGTGGAAGAGTACAAATCAACAATGTATGGTATGACTCTATAGAAGACTATATAGCAGGAAATAAATCAGAAAATCAAGGAGATGCAGTAACAGGACCAGAAGCTTGGTTAGAAGAAAAAAATAGGAGAGGGGATATAATAATAACAAGAGGAGAACAAACATTAAACATAGGAGACTATGTAGAATATACAACAGAAGAATCTCCAGACACAAAATGGAGAGTATTAGGAGTAGAAAAAGGAAGATTGTTATTAATGGCAGACTCAAATGTTCTAGATGAAAATAGTTCAGAGTTAGAAGTTACATTAGAAGGAACAAACTGGGGAACAGATGGACAACCTTTAGTAGACCAACTAAATAATGAATGTCAGAAATACTTAAATACAGAATATGCAGAAAGTATAAGAAGTATAAGAGTAGAAGATATAAATAATGTAACAGGATACAATCCATTATATGAAGGAAAGAGAAATCCAACACAAGAAGACATAGATGGTGATATAGACCGTACTCATAGATATGAATCAGGACAAGTTTGCGAGTATGGAAACAAAGTAAAATACACATGGAGTGAAGATGGATATGTAATATATGATGATTCAGGAGAAGGTGGGAATGGAAAGCATGAGGAAATAACAAGTTATTGGACAAAATTCATAATTCCACCAGATGGAAGAAAATTAGGAAGTGAAGGTTTAACGTTAGAATGTACAGATTATGCCTATTACCCAAATACATTGACTTTAAATAGTTCCGGAGCGACAGTAGGAATAGAAACCACAAGCTCAGTATATAAAATGATATTTGAGAATTCTTCTGGGGAGATTGAAAGTTATTTTCTTGCTTCGCCTTGCGTCTATACGGGTCATGGATGTATACACTATAAAATGTTCTGCGTGGGGTCTGATTCGTGTGTGAACGGGGATGATGCGACATTATGGGCGACTAACGGTTCTAGTTCTAATGAAATAGGTGGCATTCGCCCTGTAGTTTCTCTAAAATCTGATGTGAATCTAGCAAAGGATGAAGGAATAGCAGAACGAAATGGTAGTGTAACATATAAGATAGGTAAGTAAATATTTGCAATTTAATAAAAAAATTCCTTGACAAAATAAAATAATTAAATATAATAGTTATAGTGAGAAGTAAATAATTAAAAAGTAAGAGTGTAAAACTCTTGATAATTTGAAAGGGAGTAGCTTAAAACTTACTAATCAACAATCTCGTTATATACTGGTTAGTAAACCTAAATAAAGGTAAGCAAGACTTTTAAAGGAACATTTATATGTTTCTTTAAGAGTCTTAATTTGTATAAAAGGAAAAATTCATGAAATATATAAATAATAACGAAAAATTAATTAAATTTAAAGCTAAAAATGACTTTTGTGTAATAATTGATTTTGATAGGACTATTACTACAGGAGCAAGTGATGCATCTTTAGGAATAATACCACAATTTTTAGGAGGAGA
>CANQZZ010000116.1 GCA_947628465.1 uncultured Clostridia bacterium | reverse complement strand
ATTAAAAAATTGACAAAAAAATTAAGCATTTTTAATGCTTACATAGATTTTTTTTATTTGCAACTGTCAAATTCCCGTGAAGGTACTACGGAATTTGCCCATAAAGCGAGTCCTGATTTTGCAGATGAAAGATTTGCATTTGAAAACACTAAAAGAAATATCGTGAATAAACATATACAAATAGGAATAAATAAACTTTTTAGCTTAAATACAAATATTTTCATTTTATACATATTTAGCACCTCTAATTATATATATATTAATTATTGAATAATATATAACAATAAATATTATTAATAGTGGACAAAAAGTAAAAAAAATGGTATATTATGAAAGTATTTATATTTTTTAAATCAGAAAGGATAAAAATATGGATAAAAAGTGTTATAGCAAGGCAAAAGAGATATTACAAAAATACAATCAATTGCATATAATAAAGGCGATTGATAATGCAAGTGAAGAAATCAAAAATAAGTTAATAAACCAAGTATTAAATATAGATTTTGAAGAATTAAAAGAACTATATAATAAAATTTTTGAAGATTTATATGTAGACTTAGAACAATTGCATCCTATTTCAGGTGTAAATCCTGATAAATTAAAAAAAGAAGAATTAGAGCATTATAAAAAAGTAGGAGAAGACATTATAAAAAACAATAAATTTGCAGTAGCTACAATGGCAGGAGGTCAAGGAACGAGACTTCGGACATCCAAGTGCTAAAGGTACATACAAAATCGAGTTTGAAAATGGCTCAAAATACTTATTTGAAATAATAATAGATACCCTAAAAAGAGCAAATGATAAATACAACGTAATTATACCTTGGTATATAATGACAAGTAGTGAAAATAATAAATATACAGTAGATTTTTTAGAGGATAATAACTATTTTGGATATCCAAAAGATTATGTATTTATATTTAAACAAGGAAACTTACCACTATTAACAGAGGAAGGAAAACTATTATTAGGGAAAAGTGGACTCATACAAGAAGCATCAAATGGAAATGGTGGGATATTCAATTCTATGTTAAAAACTGGTGCAATTGCAGATATGGATAAAAGAGGTATAGAATGGCTATTTGTGGGTTCTGTTGACAATATATTATTAAAATATGTAGACACTTTACTTCTAGGACTGACTGCATCAACAGGAAAACAAATAGGAACTAGGACTGTTTTAAAGAGAAGTCCAGATGAAAAAGTTGGTGTGCTTTGCAAAAAAAATAATAGAGTAAAAGTAATAGAATACTCAGAGTTACCTGACGATATAGCCCAAATTACAGATGAGAGTGGAGAGCTTGTTTTTGGGGAATCTCATATAATGTGCAATTTATTTAGTATAAATGCCGTAAAAAGAAGTAGTACAAAAGAGTTAGAATATCATGTAGCATTTAAAAAATGTAGTTATATAGATGAAAATGGAAAATTAATAGAACCAACAAAGCCAAATGCATATAAATTTGAACAATTTATATTCGATACTTTCAAACTATTTGATGATATTGCAATTTTAAGAGGTAAAAGGGAAGAAGACTTTGCACCTGTTAAAAATATGCAAGGAGAAGATAGTCCTGAAACTGCAAAAAAACTATATGAAAACTATTGGAAAAATAGGTAATTTATGATATAGTATGTATGGAAAATATAAAAGACATCAAAATTTGGACTTGTATATTTTAAAGGAGGAGTCTAAATGGATAATAGAAGTAGATCAAGAGCTAGAAGATATGATGATGAACCAAAATTAAATGTAAAAAAAGTATTTGGAGTAATTATAGCTATAGCAGTTATAATTATGATTGTTATATCAATTATAAACATCGTAAAAAGCAGTAGCAAAAAAATAGAGATAAAAAATAATACATATTATACAGCTTATGAAAATGGTAAATATGGAGTAATAAATAACGAAGGGGAAGTAGTAATAGAGCCAGAATATGACGAGATGATAATAATACCTGATAACTCTAGAGCCATGTTTATATGTGTATATGATATAGATGATGAGGCAGGAACATATAAAACAAAAGTAATTAATGATAAAAAAGAAGAAATCATAACTGGATACGATACAATAGAAGCAATAGACAATATAGATTCTAAGCAAAATATTTGGTATGAAGATAATGTTTTAAGAGTAAGCAGAAATGGAAAATATGGAATTATAGACTTTGAAGGGAAAGAAGTACTACCTATTGAATATGACGAAATAACTGCATTAAAAGCAGCCACAAACAATTTTATAGTTAAAAAAGATAATAAAGTAGGCTTAGTAAACGAAAAAGGACAAGCTATAATAGAGACAGAATATAAAGATATACTTACATTAAAAGATGGATATAAAAGTGAGTATATAGTTGTAGATGATAATGATAAATATGGTATTGTTAGTACAACAGGAACCGCTTTAATAGAGCCAGCATACGAGGATATAAAATATTTAGGAAGCTCAAATTTATTTGCAGTAAAACAAGATGACACTTGGAAATTAATAGATACAGATGAAAACAAAATATTAATTGAAAGCGGATACAGTGATATAGTAGAAGCAAAATCTGAGAACATAATTGTAGTAAAAGACGGAAAATATGGAGTAGTAACCAAAGAAAATGAGGAAAAAATTAAACCTGAATATGAAGATTTAAAATATGCATTTTCGATTTACTACATAGCAAAAAAAGACGGTAAGTACGGAATAATAAATTTAGAAAATGAAGTAGTAAAAGACTTCGAATATCAAAATATGATATATTTTGAAAACGGAGGATTTATACAAGCAGATAAAACAGATACACAAACAGATATATTAGATAGCAATTTAGGACAGAAAGCCTCTGGAATAGTATCAGAAGTAAATGAAGATAAAGGATATATAAAAATATATACAAACAATGAATACAAATATTACAACTTTAAATTGGAAGAAAAAAATTCATCTGATTTATTAACACAAAATACATTATTCTTAAGTCAAAAAGATGGAAAATATGGATATGTAGATAAATCAGGAAATGTTGTAGTAGATTATATCTATGATGATGGAGCAGAGCAAAATTCTAATGGATTTTCGGCAGTAAAAAAAGACGGAGTATGGGGAAGCATAAATAAAGGAGGAGTCCTTGCTTGCGAGCCATCAGTGAATTTAGATGATAGCATTTATATAGATTTTATAGGAGAGTGGCATTTAGACGATAGCGGTCTATTCTATACAAAATAATATAAAAATAAAGAGCAATTTCTTGGGAAAATAAGAAATTGCTCTAATAACAAAAGAGGGAAAATTATGGAGCTAAAATTAAAGTACCAATATACATATTTTATAAAACCATTTATGATTGAAGAAAACAAATATGAATCATATATTCAATCTTTATTAAACAATAAAAATTGCAAGTTAAAAATCTTTGAAAAAGAAAGAGATTTTAATATATATTCATATTTTATTCAAAATGTAAGAGAGTATTTTTTCCCAACTTTTTTATTTGATAGAAGAGCAATAAATAATTATGAAAAATTAAGTAATAAAATGAAATCAGTAATTTTATCGAAATTCCATTGTAATATTTTTGAATATAACTTTAAAGAAGATGTACAAGGAAAAATTAATGAAGATGAAGGCATATTCTTCAATATTGATAAAATCGAAATTGTTTGCTTTGATACAGGAATTTGTTTTTTAATTATAAAAACAGATATAGTAAACAGCGAAAAATTTTCTGACTTGCTTAATTTTAATTATAGATTTAAAGATATAAATTCAAATTATTCAAAATTAAAAAATTTTACAAATATAACAATACAAACAGATAAATTTGCAAATATGAGCAAACTTTCTAAATTTATTAATGATATTACTGAAATAAAAAATAATAAACTAAAAGATATAGATTTATATAATGAAAAATTTTTTGTATACACATATTCATGCATCGACCAAGAGGCTTGGAATACAGAAGAAGATTTTGAAACTTTAGAAAGTGAATTTTTAAAGTACACCAATTTAAATTCGAGTAGTAATACACAAGAATTTAATTCTACAAAATCAAATAAAAGTACAAAAGTAGCAAAAGAATTAAAATATGCAAGATTTGGATTTACAAAGCAAAGTGCAAGTCTTATGGCATCTAATATAGATATAAATAATTATACAAAGTTACCATTTGAGTATGAAAATGAATATCTATATACATTAATAATAAGTCTATACCAAAGAATTTA
>CANQZZ010000115.1 GCA_947628465.1 uncultured Clostridia bacterium | reverse complement strand
AAACTTGCAATGGCAGGAGTTATGCCAATAATATTTGCATCATCATTCATGACATTTCCAGCAATGATAATACAAATGTTTAATAGCAATATCGCAACCCAAACAGGATTCTGGGCTGGCGTATATAAATTTTCAATAGCAACTTCAACATCTCAAGTTGGTATTGGATACACAATTGCTAACGCAATTGTATACTTATTGCTAATATTAGGATTTACTTATTTTTATACTTATGCAACATTCAATCCTGCAGAAGTATCAAACAATATAAAGAAAAATGGTGGATTTATACCTGGAATTAGAGCAGGAAAACCAACAACAGAATACTTATCAAGTATAATTGGTAAATTAACTTTATTTGGAGGAGTATTCTTAAGTATTGTAGCAATACTTCCAATGCTTATGAGATTTACAGGACTAAACGTAGCATTTGGAGGAACATCAATACTTATCGTAGTTGGAGTCGCTCTAGAAACAGTACAACAATTAGAATCTAGATTAGTAATGAGACATTATAAAGGATTCTTAGAATAAAAGTTAGAATTTAGAGGTTAGAGTTTAAAATTATATTTTAAATTCATACCTCTGATTTCGTGTAATATAAATAAAATATTAATATTTTAGAACAAATCAAAAACGAAGCTTTTCATTTGTTCGGACGGGAGAGAAGAAATGTATATAGTATTATTAGGCGCACCAGGAAGTGGAAAAGGAACTGTAGGAAAAATTATTGCAGAAGATTTAAAATTAGCACATATATCAACAGGAGATTTATTCAGAGAAAATCTAAAAAATGAAACAGAATTAGGAAAAGAAGCAAAAAAATATATGGACAAGGGAGAACTTGTGCCAGACGAAGTTACAATTAAAATGCTTAAAGAAAGATTAAACGAAAAAGACGTAGAAAATGGAGCTGTTTTAGACGGATTTCCAAGAACAGAAGTACAAGCACAAAGCCTTGATAAAATGCTAGGTGAAATGAATTCAAAAGTAGATATGGCTTTAAACATAGATGTTCCATTTGATGAAATAGTAGAAAGAATTGCAAACAGAAGAAGTTGCAGAGGATGCAGTGAAATATATAATGTAGTATTTAATCCTCCAAAACAAGAAGGAATATGCGATAAATGTGGTGGAGAATTATATCAAAGAGAAGACCAAAAACCAGAAGTTGTAGAAAACAGATTAAAAGTATATAGTGCATCAGCACAAGAATTAATAAATCATTATAAAAATGCTGAAGTCCTTTATGATGCAAAAGCAGGAGATAGTGTTGGAAAAACATCTTATGACGTTGCAAAAGAAGTAGAAGAATTTATAAAGAGTAAATAACATTAATTTCTAATACAATGGATGTAAATAATGGTTAAAAAGGAAAATGTAAAATGGTAACAATTAAATCAAAACGTGAAATTGAATTAATGAGGGAGGCAGGAAGAATAGCCTGCCTTGCTCAAAAGGAAATAGAAAAAGCAATTAGACCAGGTGTTTCCACATTCGAATTAGATAAAATAGCAGAAACAGTAATTAGAGCATCTGGAGGAATACCAGCAGAAAAAGGCTATCCAAGTGGCGAAAAAGGAATTCCTAATTTTCCAGGTTCAATTTGTGCTTCTGTAAATGATGAAGTTATACATGGTATTCCATCTAAAAGAACTATCTTAAAAGATGGCGATATAATAAGTGTTGATTTAGTAGCATATAAAAACGGATACAATGGCGATTGTGCAAGAACGTATATTGTAGGAAATGTATCAAAAGAAACAAAAAGATTAGTTGAAGTTACTAAACAGGCATTTTTTGAAGGTATAAAATTTGCTAAAAAAGGTAATAGATTAGGAGATATATCTCATGCAATTGGAGAATTCGTTGAAAAAAATGGATATTCTGTAGTAAAGGAATTTCAAGGGCATGGAATAGGTGCTCGGAATGCACGAAGACCCAGGAATACCAAATTACGGAAAAGCAGGACGAGGAATAAGGCTAGAACCAGGAATGACACTTGCCATAGAACCAATGGTAATTATGGGAAAACCAGGAATCTTACAATTAGATGATGGTTGGACCATAATAACAGAGGATGGAAGCCTATCAGCACACTATGAAAATACAATTTTAATTACAGAAAAAGAGCCAGAGATATTGACAATTAATTAATTATACGATATAATATACTAGTTGTTTTTGGAAAAATAAAATTAGGAGGACGAAAAATTGTCTAAAGAAGATGTTATAGAAGTTGAAGGAACAGTGGTTGAAGCACTACCTAATACAAATTTCAAAGTTGAACTTGAAAATGGACATCAAGTTTTAGCTCATATTTCAGGAAAACTTAGAATGAATTATATAAAAATCTTGCCAGGTGATAAAGTAAAGCTTGAACTTTCTCCATACGATTTAAATCGTGGACGTATTACTTGGAGAGCAAAATAAAAAGATGAGGTGAAAATAATGAAAGTAAGACCATCAGTTAAAAAAATATGTGAAAAATGTAAAATAATAAAAAGAAAAGGTGTTACAAGGGTAATATGTGAAAACCCAAAACACAAACAAAGACAAGGATAATTAATCTAATAAATTTTATTAGATTAATTGTCATATAAAAATGCTAATACATAAAAGTAGAGAAGCGGCTGTCTTAAAACTTGTTTTAAGATTTATCTATTTTTATTTATTATATACAGGTTTAATTACATTTCAATTTATACTAATTAAACCAAAACATATTAATGATTTATATATTATAAGTTATTAATATAAGCAACAATGAATAGACAAAATTTACAAATTAATTTAGAAGAGGTGAAAGATAATATGGCTCGTATAGCAGGAGTAGACTTGCCAAAAGAAAAGAGGGTTGAAATAGGACTTACATATATCTATGGTATAGGTAGAACAAGTTCTAACAAAATATTAGCAGAAGCTAAGGTTAATCCAGATACTAGAGTAAAAGATTTAACAGATGAACAAGTACAAGCAATAAGAAGTGCAATGGAAGATTACAAAGTTGAAGGTGATTTAAGACGTGAAGTTGCATTAAATATTAAAAGACTTACAGAAATAGGATGCTTTAGAGGAATTAGACATAGAAGAGGTTTACCAGTAAGAGGACAAAGAACAAAAACTAATGCTCGTACAAGAAAAGGTCCTAGAAAATTAGTAAGCAAAAAGAAATAAGGAGGAGTAAATAGATTATGGCTAAGGTAGCAAAAAAAGTTACTAGAAGAAAAGATAGAAAGAACATAGAAAAAGGCGCAGCACACATTCATTCTAGTTTTAATAATACAATAGTTACAATAACTGATGAACAAGGAAATGCTATTGCTTGGGCAAGTGCTGGAGAATTAGGATTCAAAGGTTCTAGAAAAAGCACACCATTCGCAGCAGGTGAAGCAGCACTTACAGCTGCAAAAGCAGGAATGGAGCATGGACTTAAAACAGTTGAAGTTTATGTTAAAGGACCAGGATCTGGTAGAGAAGCAGCAATAAGATCACTTCAAACAGCAGGTCTTGAAATTAGCATGATAAAAGATGTAACACCAATACCACACAATGGTTGTAGACCACCAAAAAGAAGAAGAGTATAGAAAAAATTAAGAAAGGAGAATAATAAATGTCAAGATATAAAGACGAACAATGTCGTATATGCCGTAGAGAAGGACAAAAATTGTTTCTTAAAGGTTCTAGATGCTATTCAGATAAATGTAGTATAACAAGAAGAAATTATGCACCTGGAGAGCATGGACAAGGAAGAAAGAAACTTTCTGAATACGGAACACAATTAAGAGAAAAACAAAAAACAAAAGCTTTTTATGGAGTAGGAGAAAAGCAATTCAGAAAATATTTTGAAATGGCTGAAAATAAAAAAGGTATCACAGGTGAAGTTTTACTACAAATATTAGAAAGTAGATTAGATAATGTAGTATATAGAGCAGGATTTGGAACATCAAGAGCTCAAGCAAGACAACTTGTAAACCATGGTCATTTCGATGTTAATGGAGTAAAAACAGATATAGCATCTTATTTAGTAAAACCAGGAGATGTAATATCAGTTAGAGAAAATAAAAAAGATAGCAAAATTATAAAAGAAAATGCAGAAATAAATAGTAGCAGACCAGTTCCAGAATGGCTAGAAAAGAATAACGAAAAATTAGAAGCAAAAGTAATAAGACTTGCATCAAGAGAAGATGTAGATTTACCAGTTGAAGAGCATTTAATTGTTGAGTTATATTCTAAATAG
>CANQZZ010000114.1 GCA_947628465.1 uncultured Clostridia bacterium | reverse complement strand
CAAGGTAGAAATGTTATTGAATTGAATAAACAAGAAGTATGTAAATTTGAATAAAGTAAAAATAAAAAAATAAAAATGATATGAGAAAGACAAAGGAAAAACAAAAAAGGTTTTGGAACTAAACAAAAAGAAAAAGTAATTTTGAAAGAATAAAAAAATACCAAAAGCATCGGAAATAAAGGAAAAAACGAAATTTTCAAAATTCGTAAATAGTATACATAAAATAAAAAAACGAAGATAAGAGCAATTTTTGACAAAGCAAAATGGATAAAATTAAAAGATACATAAATTGACAAATTGAAAAATAAATAAGCAGACACAAAAAAATTTTTCAAAAAAGAAGGAAAAATTTTGAAAAACATAAACTTAACATAAAACATAAAAAATAATAGTAGAGATCATATTAAATTTGTTACAATAAGTTTAAACGGAAATTTTATTTCTTTTTTTTATCAAAAATAAATTGTTAAAAAAACGAAATAAAAAATAAAAATATTCCATTAATAAAAAACATAATTGCCCAATTTAATTATTTATAATAAATGTTTATAAAATTAAATTATAAATTTAATCAAAAAATGAAAAAAATTAAAAAAAGATATTAACAAAAAAATAATAAATAAAAATTTTAAAAAAAGATAAAAAAATTGAAACAAAAAATAATAAATTTAAATATTGAAAATTAATAATAAAAAATTAAAAATAAAATAATCAATAAAAAATAAAGTAAGAAACAAATAATAAATTAATAATAAATAATAATAAATAATATTAAATATTTAGTGTTATTAATTTAATAGAAAATATTTATCATAAAAAATAAATAAAATAAATAAATATTAAATGGTGATAAATATGAAAATAGGTTTAGCATTAGCACGGAGGTGGTGCAAAAGGTGCTGCACACATAGGAGTTCTAAAAGCACTAGAAGAAGAAAAAATTAAAATTGATTATATTTCAGGAGCTTCGTCTGGCAGTATTGTTGCAAGTCTCTATGCAATGGGATTTAATTATAAAGAAATATTAAATTTATTTAAAAAATATTCAAAAAAAATAAAATATGTAGAAGCAAAAAATATAATTAAATTAATTTATGGATTAATAATAAAAAGAAAAATAATTATTAATGGATTAAATTCTGGAGAAATAATCGAAACATTATTTAATGAAATAGCAAGCAAAAAAAATATAAAAAAAATAAATAATATAAAAATGCCATTATTAATTCCAAGTGTAGATGTTCATAATGGAGAAATATATTGTTTTTGTTCGAAAAATATTAGAGCTAAATTTTCAGATAATATTATTTTTGATAGTAATATTGAAATAGCAAAAGCAGTTAGGTCCAGTTGCAGTTATCCAGTTGTATTTTCTCCATGTAAATATAAAAATATAGAATTAATTGATGGAGGAATTAGAGAAAATATTCCTTGGAAAGGGTTAAAAGAGATTGGAGCAGATAAAGTAATAAGTATAATATTTGAAAATGAAGTAGGTACAAATTGTTGTGAGAATATAATTGAAGTAGTAGGAAATTCTTTAGATATTTTATCTCATGAATTATTAAATTATGAAATAAAAGGAACAGATTATTTATTAAAAATAAAAACAGGGAATATTTCTTTATTAGATATGAAAAAAATTGATGAATTGTACGAAATAGGATATAAAACAGCAAAAGCTAAAATGAAAGAAATAAAAAATAAAATAAATAATAATTAAATAATAAAAAAACAATTAAATAATAATTAATTAAATAACTAATAAATAATGAATAAAAAATAATTACAATAAAAATTTAAAAAAAATAATTAAACAAAAAATTTTTATTTAAAATATTAATAAAAATAGTTCTAAATTAAACTTGTCTTTAATAATATTAAACAAATAAAATAAAAAAGGAGTAAAAAAATGAAAAATAAAAAAATAATCATGTATTCTGGTATTATATTAATTGTTTTAATTTTATTAGGAGTAGGATATGTTATATATAACAATATATCATTTAATAATGATGATGTAATATATGACGGATATACTCCAGAAGAGGAAATAACCCAAGAACAATTAAGACAAACTGTAATTACTTTATATTTTTTAGATGGTGATACATATTCTCTTTCTCCAGAAGCAAGACAAATTGATGCAAAAGAATTATTAGATAACCCATACGAAAGTTTAATTAATTTATTAATTAAAGGGCCCAAAAATGAAAAATTAATTAAATTAATTCCTGAAAATACAAAATTAAATAGCGCACAAATAAAAGATAATGTTTTATATATAGATTTTTCAGAGGATTTTATTAAAGAACAAAAATTAGGAAAAGAGCAAGAAGAATTAATTTTAAAATCAATTGTAAATACAGTAACAGAATTAACAGAAATTAATAAAGTAGCTATTTTAATAGATGGAAAAGAAAATAAAGAATTTCCAGATGGAGAATTAAAATTCGATAAAATATTTACTAGATTTTAATTATTTTAAAAACTTATAAATTTTAAAAGACTTAATAGCTTTGTCAAGGTTGCACAAAAAATATTCTATTTCTTTAATAGAACGAATTGTGCAATCTTTTCTTTCGGTAAAATTAAATTTCTTTTTATTATTATTAAAATTATTCCTATCCATACGTGCTCCTTGAAATTAACTATAAAACTATGATAATATATAATATGAAAAATAAATAATAAATGTATATAGAAAAGGGGAATTAATATTTTTTTAAAGGAAAATGAAAGAATAGATGATTTAGAATATAAAGGATTAAAAATAATACAAAATAAAGATGGATTTTGTTTTGGTATAGATAGCGTCCTTTTATCAGACTTTGCAAAGGAAATAAAAAATGAATCAAGAGTTTTAGATTTGGGTACAGGAACAGGTATTATTAGCATTTTATTATGTGGAAAAACTAAATTAAAAGAAATAATAGGAGTAGAAGTACAAGAAGAAGTTTGTGAAATGGCAACAAGGTCAGCTAAGTTAAATAATCTAGAAGAAAGATTTAAATTATTAAATTTTGATATTAGAAATTTAAAAGAAAAATTTCCTGCAAATTCTTTTGATGCAATAGTTACTAATCCACCATATAAAAAAGATAAAACAGGATTAAAAAATGATAATAAACAAAAAGAGATATCAAGACATGAAATAATGTGTAATATTGAAGATATTGCAAAAGTATCTAGTTATTTATTAAAAAGTAATTCTTCAATATATATGGTACATAGACCGGATAGATTAATTGATATAATAGAAGCATTAAGAAAATATAAGTTAGAGCCTAAAAATATTAAATTTATTTATCCAAAAATAAATAAAGAACCAAATTTAGTATTAATTAAAGCAACTAAATGTGCAAGACCATTTTTAAAAGTAGAAAAGCCTTTAATAGTATATAATGAAGATGGAACGTATACAAACGAGATATTAAAAATATATAATAAGGATGATGAAAAATAATGAAACGGGAAAATATATTTAGTAGCTACACCAATAGGAAATTTAGAAGATATTACTCTTAGAGCAATTAAAATATTAAAAGAAGTAGATGTAATTGCAGCAGAAGATACAAGAAATACTCTAAAATTATTAAATCATTTAGAAATAAAAAAGCCATTAATTAGCTATTATAAACAAAATGAAAAGATAAAAAGTAATATATTAATTGAAAAAGTCTTAAATGGTGAAAATATAGCAATAGTATCTGACGCAGGAACACCTGGAATATCAGACCCAGGAGAGGAAATAGTAAAAGAAGCAATAAAAAATGAAATTGAAGTAATACCTATTCCGGGGGCATGTGCAGCAATTAATGCACTTATTGCATCAGGAATGAGCACTAACAAATTTACTTTTGTAGGTTTTTTACCTGTAAATAAAAAAGAAAAACGAGAAAAATTAGAAGAAGTAAAAAAATTAAAACAAACATTAATATTTTATGAAGCACCACATAAATTAATTAATACTCTTGAAAATATGAAAGAAATATTAGGCGATAGAAATATTGTACTTGCAAGGGAACTTACAAAAATACATGAAGAATTTATAAGAGGAAAGATTTCTGATATGTTAAAAACTCTAGAAAATCCAAAAGGCGAATTTGTAATTATTATAGAAGGAAGCAAAGAAGACGAGAAAGAAGAAAAACAAAAAACTTTGAATGCTTTGAGTTTAGAAGAACATTTTGAATTTTACGAAAAGCAAAATTATGACAAAAAAGAAATAATAAAAAAAATAGCTAAAGATAGAAATACCAATAAAAATGAAATTTATCAATATTTTTTAAAATATAAAAAGGATATCTAAATTAGATATCCT
>CANQZZ010000113.1 GCA_947628465.1 uncultured Clostridia bacterium | reverse complement strand
ATCCAAGCAAATTCATGGATACATTTGCAAGACGGGATGTCGAGAAGTTGGAAATAGCAAGAAAGAACAATATAAATTTTATAAGAATTTATCCTGCTGCAAGTATAGAAGAAAACCACAGTATAAATGATAATAAATACGAAGATATTATTAAGATTTGTTACCGAAGTCAAAAATAAATTATTTCAGCTATAATGTAGCGAATTATAGTAAATGAAAAGTTAGTACACTTTATGATATGAAACTTCTGAGCACTTACAATCGTAGTGCAGATGGAACAAAGATTGAAGAAGCCGAAGATGGTACTGGTAAGTATTCTTATCTACTTGCAAAAGGCAAACTATTAGATGGTAATCAGGCACTTCGTATCAAAGGAATTGTTCCGGACACCTATGCAGTTCTTACAAAGCAGGGGGAATAATCGGGGCTGATTCAGTAGAAGTTCCCTCACAGGAACAGTCCCTAGATGAGTTTGGTGTTGGAGAGGGAAAGTCCGTTTCAGATTTAATTGATTCTGATGTATCTATCCAATGGGAAGGTACAGAGGGAAAGGTTACAGGAACGGTAAAGAATATTACTGAACCATGGACGGAATTTAATTCTACGAACAACATCGGTCACTTTTTCCCAATAGTTCTTGATGAATCCTATGAAGGAAAACCCATTACAGTTGATAATGGGAATGAAGTCAAGACACTAACTGACAGATACTGGGTTATAAGAATTGAAAATGTAAAGGATAACAAGATTACCTTTAAGGATGGCGACAAGACAATATTCACATTGAACTTTGAAGATGTTGCACCCAAAGGTGAACAAGCCGTTGATCCTTCAAAGAAAGACTTTGGCAGGTTCGGTAAATGGGATAATTATTGTAACACCGATTTAAGTATTCAATGGGATGGTGTTAAAGGAACCGTCACAGGTAAAGTAAAGCATCACGATCAGATAGGAACCGTTAAAGCAGGAAATCATTTTCCGTTAGGTTTAGCTGAATATTACTTCGATGGTATTACAAAGACTATTACAATAGGACAAGGAAAGCCAAAGAATATCACAGATAAAGATATTATTTGTGATATTTCTAAAGCAAAGACTATTAAAGTTGAATATAATGGTGCAGTTATTCTTGAACTTGATTTCTCTGGCGCTGAAATAGAGCCAGCAGAATAAAAGTTATAGTAATTCTTATAGAATTTAACATAGATAAAGGGTAAGTATTTCTACTTACCCTTTATTTTATGCAATTAAATGTAATTTATAACTTCCATCTATTACTTTTAATCATTATTAAATTTATATTCTTTGGGATAAGCTGCTTTACACGGTCGCCCCTCAAAACGATTTTTCTCTTTGGTTCGGCTTTTCCTCGCTCATAATGGCTTCATCACGGTCGAGGTCAAATTCTTTTGAGTTTTTATTTATTTCTGGTTCCATATCGAATAGAATATCTTCCATTGCAATTACACCTTTCTATGCTATTTTTTTATATTATGATAGGGAACATTGTAGAAGCCCATTCATAATCGGATGATTCTTTTATAATCCAACTTTTATCTTCGCGCATCACCGCTTTTAATCCTTTACCATTTCCCAAGAATAAGTACATACTATATGGCTCGTCATATGGTCGCCAATCGGTATGTTTTACAGGGCAGACCTTGCAAAACTCCTTGTATAATTCACCGTAAGTCATGGATAATTTTCCTCAATAGCTCGTAATGTTTCTTCTGCTGCATAGAGTGGATCAACAAATTCTTTTGCTTCTTGTTTACTATAGTAATCCCATAGTATAACTTCTCTATTTGTTTTTTTATCAATCTGTACACATACATAAGTCGCTTTGTTTGAAGGCTCAGGAATTCCAATAATTTCTCTAGAGTTGGTGTTCATGATTGATAGTTCCTTTCTTTGGTTGTTTACTTTATAATAATATTATATAATAAAAATAATTTAATAAGTTGTAATTTACAGTAAAATATGCTATAATATATACATAGAAAATAAGAAAGGAAAAATATTATGTACAAAGCAGAATTTGTAAGTAAATATTATGTCAAACAAAACGGTAGATACACGGGTGAAATCGAGTATACTTACAGATATCGAGGATATGAATATCAGGTTAATGTAAATAATGGTAAGGGCAATGAGCCTCTTTCCTGGCAGCATAAGAATGCTCAAGCACGCATTGATAAAATCATTGAAATTAAAGAAAAAGAAAATAATACACATACCGATGGGCCAGACGTAGAAGATACCATTAAAGACCTCTTTACATACTGGGAAAACTAAGTTGTAATTTTAATAAAAAGGTACTATAATTTAAGTATAATTATAGTATTATATACTTAATGTATTAAGTTTTAGATAATTGTATATATAGATATACTAAGTTGTAAGAGGTGAGTTCAAAAGTGAAAATGCAAACATATGTAGATGAGATAAAAATGGAACTCACTGGTGGTGTTCTGGATTTAGAAATTGATGATACTCTTCTACAGAAAGTAGTAAATGCATCATTAAGAGAGATACAAAGATACATATGTTCGACTAAGTTGATAACTATTCCCTATGAGAAATGTATTGATTTAACGAAGTATAAAGTAAATGCTGTAACAAATGTGTTTCGTTCAACTGGAGTTGGTGTTGGAGAAACGAGTAATCAATCAGAGTCCACAATAGACCCAGTACAAGTTGGTTTATGGCAATTAACTTCCAACTATGGAAACTTGTATAACTTTAATGATTATCTATCTCGTTTTGGTGCATGGTCAACAATAGAGCAAGTACAGAATACTTTATCCACAGATCTTGCTTATTACTATCAGGACGCAGAGCATAAGCTATATATAAACACTACATTATCAGCAGGTAGTTATATAACAATAGAATATGTACCGAGGTACGATAACGTAGAAGATATAACATCTGATTTTTGGATAGATGTTATAATGAGAATGGCAAAAGCAAAAGCAAAAATAGTAATAGGTACTATAAGAAAGAAATATACACAGTCTAATGCATTATGGCAACTAGATACAGATATATTAACAAGAGGAGAGGAAGAATATACAAATCTGCAGAATTATCTACAAAGTAATTCACAATTATTCTTCCCCATAGATTAAGTAAATTCAAGTTGTAATCAAACAACTTTTATTATATAATATATTTTGCAAAATAGGTTATAAAAAGGAGATTTAAAGTATGAATCTTTTCGAAGCGTTTGATAAATTAAAGACTCTTGATGAAGAAACTTTTGATGTTAGCAAAGAAGGCATTGAAAAGTTAAAAGAGTTCAAAGACGATGACTACACAGATGAACTAATCGACATCTATGATGCTGATTACGAAGATAATGATAGCTGTGATTGCGAATGTCATGACCACAAAGAAGATGTAATTCTTGATTGTTCCGTCTGCCATTCAAAAGTTTACAAAGACAAGAAAGACGTTAAGTTAGACGAAGACGCTGATTTAGCGAATGTAGGGGATGAGTGCCCTTATTGCCACTCCAATGATGGTTACAAGGTAGTTGGTCAAGTTAAAGAGTGTGATATGAGAGAGGGTAAAGAAGATGTTTGCCCTAAGTGTAAAAAGCCTCTTGATAAGTGTGTTTGCAAAGATGTAAATGAAGCATTTTATGGAAAAGTAAAAGACTACGTCGACGATAGTCCAGAAGAAGCCATGAAAAAGGAGTTTCTTGAAAGTGATGGAACTTTCAAAGCTACAATGTTAGATAATTTTATCTTGGATAATTGGAAGAGTTTTGGAGAAGACATCTGTGATAAGTTTTTATGGTACCTTGCTCTTGCTGCATCTCAACTACCAAGTGAAAGTCTGGGTACTGCTGCAAAAGCAATCAAAGGAATATTGAAAGAAGACACTTATATATATGTTGCAAATACTGTCCTTAAAGATTATGGAACGGGAGATGAAGATAGTGAAGAATATTCCGGTATGGAATCGGAATACGATAGCTACGATGAATTTTTAGATGATGCTATGCAAAATGGTTATGTTTTAAGGAACTTTCTTAAGTATTTGATTCATAATTATAATGTTGGTAGAAAAATATACTTAACTGCTGTGGATGCAATATTGGGTAAGTATTCTGGCAGAATTGACAATTATGATATTGAGTACTTCTTCAATGAGGATTTCAAGAAGTATCAAGACCAATTCTTTGAGTGGTTAGGTGGTATGAATGAATCATTAAAGTTAAGAAAAGGTAGTAGAATTAGAAAAAAGGATGAATCCTTAAAAGATGACTATAAAACCGCTACAAAATTCTACGACGATAGTCCAGAAGAAGCCATGAAAAAGGAGTTTCTTGAAAGTGATGGAACTTTCAAAGCTACAATGTTAGATA
>CANQZZ010000112.1 GCA_947628465.1 uncultured Clostridia bacterium | reverse complement strand
ATAGAAGTATTAGAAAAGATAAGTAGTGACGAAGCAAAGATAAGGATAGCAGAACTAAGAGAGAAATATATAGCAGACAGAGAATCAGAATTAGCAACAGCAGAAGAAAAGAGAAGTAAGAAAATAGCAAAAAAGCTAAAAGCAATAGGAAGATCAACAGAAGAGATAAAAGAAATAACAGAACTATCAAGAGAAGAAATAGAAGGATTAGGAGATATAAGTGTTGAAGAAGGAAAAATGAGGATAGCAGAACTAAGAGAAAAATATATAGCAGATAGGGAATCAGAGTTAGCAACGGCAGAAGAAAAGGGAAATAAAAAAAGAGAAAATAGAAATAGCAAAAAAGTTAAAAGCTAAGAATATGTCAGTAGAAGAAATAGAAGTAATAACAGGATTAACCAAAGAAGAAATAGAAAAAATATAGAAACTGTTAATAATAAGATAAGAATGTACGAAAAATAGAAGTTGAAAGCACAAGTAAATTTCAAAAAAAGTACATTCTTTTTTATAAAAACAGAGGAGAAACGAAGCAATAAAGTAAGAAAAAAAGAGATATGAAAAGATTTTAAAACAAAATAGAGGCTAAAGAGAATAAACAAAAGCAAAATTGGGTAAAATAGAATTTGAGAAGCATGAAAAAAATGATATAATATTAATAGTCAAAGAAAGTCAAAGTCAAAAAAGAGGTGATGAGATGAAAATAACAGACATCATAGAAGAATTTATAAAAGACCTATTCAATGATGAACAAGAATATATAGAAATACAGAGAAACGAACTTGCCGAAAAATTTAATTGTGTGCCATCTCAAATAAACTATGTAATATCTACGAGATTTAGGCCGTCACAAGGATACTATGTAGAAAGCAGACGTGGCCGGCGGAGGACATATCAGAATAAAAAAAATAAATATTACAAAAAGTAATTATTTAATGCATATAATAGCAAGTATGGGAGATAAAATAACATCAAACGAAGTAGACATATTTATAAGCAACTTTTTATCATACAACATAATAAGTGAAAAAGAAGCAAAGCTTTTAAAAGTAGCAACAAGTGACAATGTGTTAAATGTACCACAAGAAATGAAAGACTCATTAAGAGCAAACATTTTCAAAAACATGCTACTAAATTTAGTATAATGTCCCAAAGGGGACGTTTCTTTCTGGGACATTTTGTCCCAGTAGGGACACATATTAAAAATAAATTTTAAAGGAGGAAGATTAATATGTTATGTCAAAGATGTAATAAAAATGAGGCAAATGTAAAATATACAGAAGTTATTAATGGTGAAAAAAGAGAGATGATGCTATGTGAAGAATGTAGTCATAAGTTAGGATTAGATAATATCAATTTAAACATGCCTATAGACTTTTCTAGCTTCTTTGGAGGATTATTGGAAGATGAATATAACTCACCTGAGTTTATGCCTTTATTTAATCAATTAAAAGAATTAAAATGTGATAATTGCAATATGACTTATGATGAGTTTGTAAACACAGGTAAATTTGGATGTGAAGAATGCTATAATGTATTTTCTGATAAAATTGATAGCATTTTAAAGAGATTACATGGAAGTAATAAACATGTTGGAAGAAAAGCTTTAAATAGTGCAAATTTAGGAAATAACGTAGTGTCAAATAAAGAAAGTACAATAAAAGAGAAAAAAGCTCACAAAAATAATGAAGAAGAGAAATTAGAAAAATTGCAAAAAGATTTAAAAAAGGCAATAGCTGATGAAAGATATGAGGATGCAGCAAAAATAAGAGATGAAATTAAAAAAATAGAAAAGAAATAAATTTTGAAAGGAGTCATAGAAATGTTAAATTGGTATTTACAATCAGGTAGTAAAAGTGAGGTTGTATCTAGTACAAGAATAAGACTTGCAAGAAATATAAAAGGAATCCCATTTGTAAATAGATACACAAAACAAGATGCGAATAAAGTAGTTGAAATTATGGAAAATGCAATTCCTAGTTTGGGATATGGGCTAAAACTAATTAAATTAAAAGATTTAGATGATATAACTAAAATAAGTTTAGTTGAAAAGCATTTAATTAGTCCAGAGTTTGCATATAACAAGGAAGATGTAGGAGCAATTGCAATAAATGATGATGAAAACATATGCATAATGATAAACGAAGAAGATCATTTGAGAATCCAAGTATTATCAGCAGGGTTAGAATTAGAGAATGCGCTAAATTTAGCAATAGAAATAGATAAAAAATTGGAAGAATTAATTCCTTATTCATATAATGATAAATATGGATTTTTAACAAGCTGTCCTACAAATGTTGGAACAGGACTTCGAGCTTCAATAATGGTACATCTTCCAGCACTTGGCAGAACCAGAAATATAAATAAAATACTAGAAGCGGTAAATAGTTTTGACATGAATATAAGAGGACTATATGGTGAAGGAAGTATAGCACAAGGGGATATGTATCAAATATCTAATAAGCAATCACTTGGAATTTCTGAAGAAGAAATAATTAAAAATTTAAAAATTATAACAGATAAAGTAATTGAGCAAGAAAAATTAGCAAGAAAAATACTTGCAAAAAAACAAATTGAATTAGAAGATAAAGTATATAGATCTTATGGATTATTGATAAACAGCAGAAAACTTTCATCAGAAGAATGTAATAAATTATTATCAGATGTAAAACTTGGAACAGATATGGGTATAATAAAAGAGATGAATGATTTAAAAGTCAAAAAAATAGAAGTATATACAAAACCTGCAAATTTGCAAAAATATTTAGGACAAACATTAGACAGTTATGACAGAGATATAAAAAGAGCAGAGGTTATAAAGCAAATTATTAATGAATAGGAGGTAAAAATAATATGACATATAAATTTACTGAAAGAGCAGAAAAGGCTCTTGAAATTTCAAACGAAATAGCAATAGAACTTGGACATAATTATATAGGAACAGAGCATT
This sequence comes from uncultured Clostridia bacterium, assembly GCA_947628465.1. The sequence continues at coordinate 1,436 of CANQZZ010000112.1, read as the reverse complement.
TGCTATATGGACTTGTAAAAGAGGGCTCAGGGATTGCAAATAAAGTTTTAGAAAATCAAAATATAACACCAGAAAATGTTTTAGAAAAAATAGAGGAATTAATTGGAACAGGAGAAACAAGAGGCAGTGAAACGGTTGGATTTACACCAAGAACAAAAAGAGTTATTGAAAATGCTTTTATGGAAGCACGAAGAATGGGCTCAGACTATATAGGAACAGAGCATTTATTAATAGGTATTATGAGAGAAGCAGATAGCATTGCTGTAAGAATAATGCTTGATTTAAACGTAAATCCTCAAAAATTATATAATGAAATTATAAAAGTTATAAATGAAAGTGATGCAGGAGAGGAAAACTCTAAGCCAAATGCAAAACCAAATAGCTATAATTCAACACCTACACTTAATCAATTTGGAAGTGATTTAACTAAAGTTGCAAAAGAAGGAAAACTAGACCCAGTTATAGGAAGAAAAAATGAAATTGAAAGAATTATACAAATATTGTCAAGAAGAACTAAAAATAATCCATGTTTAATAGGAGAGCCGGGTGTACGGAAAAACTGCAGTTGTTGAAGGCTTAGCACAAAAAATAGTAGAAGGAAATGTTCCAGAAACTTTAAAAGATAAAAGAGTTGTAACAGTTGACATCTCTGGTATGGTAGCAGGTGCAAAGTATAGAGGAGATTTCGAAGAAAGAATTAAAAAGGCATTAAAGGAAGTTCAAAAAGCAGGTGATGTAATTCTATTTATAGATGAAATTCACACAATAGTAGGAGCAGGTGCAGCAGAGGGAGCAATTGATGCAGCAAATATTTTAAAACCACTTCTTGCAAGAGGTGAAATTCAAATTGTTGGTGCAACAACTTTAAATGAATATAGAAAATACATTGAAAAGGACAGCGCATTAGAAAGAAGATTTCAGCCAGTTACTGTTGATGAGCCAAGTATACAAGATAGTATAGAAATATTAAAAGGACTAAGAGATAAATACGAAGCACATCATAATGTTAAAATTACAGATGAAGCAATAGAGTCAGCAGTAAAACTATCTAGTAGATATATTAATGATAGATTCTTGCCAGACAAAGCAATAGACTTAATTGATGAGGCATCATCTAAAGTAAGATTAAAATCTTATACAGAGCCAGACAAAATTAAAAAACTAGAGGAAAAAATTGAAAAAATAGAAAAAGAAAAAGAAGAAGCAATTGCAGTTCAAGATTTTGAAAAGGCTGCAGAACTAAGAGATAAAGAACATAAAGAAAAAGATAAATTAGAAAAAGATAAAAAATTATGGAAAGACAAAAACATTAAAGATGTAAGAAATATAACATCAGAAGATATTGCAGAAGTAATTGCTGTAAGTACAGGAATACCTGCACAAAAAATTAATCAAAACGAAAACGAAAGATTAAAAAATTTAGAAAATGCGCTTCA
>CANQZZ010000111.1 GCA_947628465.1 uncultured Clostridia bacterium | reverse complement strand
AATATAGGACTTTCACTAGTTGGAGTAATATCAGGAGAATTTTTAGTATCAAAAGCAGGACTTCGGATATTTAATAGTATATGGAGGGCAAGTATTCCAGCTTGATTTAGTAATGGCAAGTGTTGTAATACTTGCATTAGTCGCAGCAATTATGTATGAGGCAGTAGTCCTACTAGAAAAATTAATATTAAAAACCAAGAAATTTGGATAAAGGAAAGGAGAACTGAGTTTGAAAAAATATATAATAGGTGTACTTATAATTTTATTAGTCGTAGGAGGCATTTTACTTTATTCATTTTTGAAAAATGATAATAGTCAAACAGGAATGACTACAGTAAGATTAAATGAAGTAACCCGTTCAGTTTTTTATGCACCACAGTATGTTGCCATAGCTAATGGATATTTTAAAGATGAAAATCTTGATATAGAAATTACAACTGGCCAAGGTGCAGATAAAGTAATGACAGCAGTTTTAGCAGGGCAAAGCGATATAGGATTTGCTCGGACCAGAGGCTGCAATATATGTATATAACGAAGGAAAAGAAGATTACATGCAAGTATTTGCACAAATGACTAAAAGAGATGGCTCATTCTTAGTAAGTAGAAAAGAAAATAATGATTTTAAATGGACAGATGTAAAAGGTTCTACAATAATTCCAGGAAGAAAAGGTCGGAGTACCATATATGACATTTGAATATGTATTAAAACAAAATGGAATAGACACAAAAAATGACGTAGTTTTAGATGATAGTATAAAATTTGACCTTATGGCTGGAGCATTTGCAGGAGGAAATGCAGACTATGTAACTTTATTTGAGCCAACAGCATCTATGACAGAAGCACAAGGAAAAGGTTATATTGTTGCATCAGTTGGAGAAGCAGGAGGAGAAATTCCATATACTGCGTACTTTGCAAATAAAACTTATATAGAAAATAATCCAGAAATAATTCAAGGATTTACAAATGCTATATACAAAGGTCAGGTTTGGGTAAAAGAGCATACCGCAAAAGAAATTGCAGAATTAGTACAAGAATTTTTCCCAGATACAGATTTAGATATGCTTGAAAAATCAATACAAAGATATAAAGATATAGATGCTTGGAACGCAACACCAATTTTAAAACAAGAAGCTTTTGATAAATTGCAAACAGTTATGGAAGAAGCAGGCGAACTTACTGAGAAAGCACCATATGAGTTAATTATAAATAACGATTTTGCAAAAAAAGCTATAAATAAGTAAATTTGCAAAATTATGTAAAGTATGATAAAATAATATCACTAATCTTTAGGAGGTATTACATTATGAAGATGGCTATTAGATGGGAAATACAGGTGAATCAATTGGTTAAAATTGCAAAGCTAACTGGAACTATGATATATGATAAACACAATGAATTTACTTCACGGTTGTTACTAGGGAATGCTATGGATATTATAGACATTGCCCAAAAATATCAAGGGTGTCCTTTGCAAGCAGACAGTCCCCCAATTAATAAAGGAAATGAATATGTATACTTTGAAGTTATATTTAAAAATGATACAGATTTAAATTCCTTTATGAAAGCTATCGCAAACAGGTCTTCAAAATGAAGACCTGTTTTTAAAATGAATCAATTAATATATAGTATAAAAAATATTACAAATGTATGACAAAATAAAAAAACTGTTGACAAAGCAAAAACAAAGATGTATTATTTAAACACAAAGTATAAATAAAACGAAACATAATATTAATAAAAAAGGAAATACTTTTAAGGAAACAAATGAAGGAGGAAAAAGACAAATGTCAAAAGAAAAATTAAAAACAAAAAGAGGTATAACCTTAATCGCATTAGTAATAACAATAATAGTAATGTTAATACTAGTAGCAGCAACAGTAACAGTAGCATTAAATGAAGGACTATTCCAGTCAGCAAAGAAAGCAACAGCTGATACAGAAGCAGCAAGAGAAGCAGAGAGTGAGCTATCAAGTGGAAGAGTAAAAATCGATGGTTTATGGTACAATTCAGTAGAGGATTATGCAGCAGGAGTACCATCAAAGGATCAACCATTAACAGCTTATGATAAAGCAGGAAAGAAAGATGGATATTTAACAGAAAATGCAGAATTTAAGGATGGAGATTATACAGCAGTAATACCAAAAGGATTTAAAATAGTAAATGGAATAGAAGGAGATCAATCAATAGCAAAAGGATTAGTAATACAAGACAGTGAAGGAAATGAATTTGTATGGATACCAGTAACATTTACTAAAGGAGAAGATGAGCAGCCAGACGAAGAAACAGGATTATATCCAAGCTTTTTAAATATATTTAAAAGAAGTAACTGGGATGAATATGGAAGGTCAGAAACAGCATTAGGTACTAAATACGCAGAACCATATTCAGGAGGATATTCTACAGAAGCAGAAGAATATAACGAAATGATGAAAAGTGTGCAAAAAAATGGAGGATTCTATATAGGAAGATATGAAGCAGGAAGTGTAGAAAGAGAAAATCCAAGTACAGGAAAACCAAGGACAAACGCCGATTATACCGCAAATGGAACAACAGGAGTAGTAGTTAAAAAAGACCAATACCCATATAACTATGTAGGATGGGGTTCGACAATGAGTAACATTACAGATGATGTAACTTTTATTGGTAAAAATCAAGGAAAAGGAGCAGTATATTTAAGCAAACATTTTTATGATGGAAAAGAAGTAGGAGTAGTATCGACATTATGTTATGGAGTACAATGGGATGCAATGCTAGAATTTTTAAATAAAGGCGGAAGTAATAAATTTAATTTAAAAAATAGTACAGAATGGGGAAATTATCAAGACAACGCATGGGAAATAACGAATGAAAATGCAAATTATTCAGCTGATGGGTCAACATGGACAGCTTTTTCAACTACATCTAATAAAAAATCTAAAACTAGCTCAGAAAGTCTTTTATTAACAACAGGAGCAAGTAATGAATTTGCAGCAAAGAATATATATGATATAGCAGGAAATTGTAATGAGTGGACTATGGAGGCTCCTTCTTCCACCTGTCGAGTTACACGCGGTCGGTGTCTACAATGACGGTGGCTTTACCTACGCGGTTTTTTATCGCTACAGCTATGGCTATCCTTCTACTTGCGTCGACTACTACTCTTTCAGGCCCACACTTTACATCAAAAACTAGTTGTATTTAAGAAAACAATCTCATATGTTATGTTTCGGATAGCGTTTCCGTGTTACAAATTGCGGGAGCGCTATTTTTATATTTAGGGACTTAAATTAATATTGTAAATAAATATACATTAATATATAATATAACATAGGAGTGATAAAGTATGATAAACTTAGACGAAATAAAAATAAATTGCCATAGTTCTATAAAAATACAAAAAGATGAAATAATATATATAGATCCATTTAAAATAAAAGATGTATTACATGATGCAGATTATATATTTATTACGCATTCACATTATGACCATTTTAGTACAGAAGATATATTAAAAGTAGCAAAAACAGATACAAATTTTATTACAGTACCTGAGACCAAATCAAGTCTTGAGTTACTCGGAATACCGAAAAATCAAATAACTATTGTAGAACCTAATTGTGAATATGTGGTAAAGAAATTAAAATTTAAAACAGTACCAGCATATAACAAAGAAAAAATTTTTCATCCAAAAGAAAATAAATGGGTAGGATATATAATTGAAATTAATGGAATGAAATACTATATTGCAGGAGATACTGATAATATAGAAGAAATTCAGAATATAAAATGTGACATAGCATTTTTGCCGATAGGTGGTAAATTTACAATGTCAGCTAAAGAAGCATCAGAATTAGCAAATATGCTTGATGCAAAAGTAATAGTTCCAATACATTATGGAGAGATTGTTGGAACAGAAAAAGATTTAGCTCAGTTTATTAATTTAACACAAAAAGAGGTAAAAGTATTAATTTGATGTGAGTATAAGGTGTAATAGTAAAAAATAAAATTGAAACTTGTAGTAAAATGTAGTAAAATATTTATGAAGAGGTGATAAATAATGGAATATAGATATAAACCAGAAGGAGTATGTTCTAGAGAAATGATATTTGACATAGATGGAGATATAGTTAGGTCTGTAAAAATTGTAGGAGGATGTGCTCGGAAATACTGTTGGAATTTCGCATTTAGTAAAAGATATGAAAATAAAAGATGTAATAAAAAAATTAAAAGGAATACCATGTGGATTTAGGCCAACATCATGTCCAGACCAACTTGCAAGAGCATTAGAAGAATACTTAAATAAAAATAAATAATATTTTCCATTTGGTATATACTATTAAAAGTATATATTTAGGAGACCAACTATGAAAAGTCAATAGAAAAATAGAAAATTTTTTAAAAATTTTTAAAACAAAAAAAGGTCAACTT
>CANQZZ010000110.1 GCA_947628465.1 uncultured Clostridia bacterium | reverse complement strand
TTTGTATTTGTAGTTGCAATTACAGTTTCATTTTCATATATATCACAGGCAAAATCAACAGCTGATTATATAGTATTCTATCGTGATGAAACTAATTTCTATAATCACTTAAAATCAAAGGAAAGAAATAGAATAGTTTTATCATCAGATGTTATTTCAACATTATATAGATTTGACGATGAATCGTTATGTGTAACTGTTGATTTAGGGTCCGAAGATAAAACTTATAAATTTGATACGAGCTTATCTAATTTTAACAATGCATCTGAAGCCGAGTTAAAAAAATTTAAAAAAGCAGATGTCCTTTCATCTGTAGCGTTTCCAGTTTCAGACGAAGGAATTGATGAAATGGTCAATAATTTTGTAGAAAAAGTTTTACCAAAAGATGCTAAATTTACTGAAGAATTTGTTGAAGTACCAATTGATGGAATAATTGAAACGGGTGAAGATGGCACAGAATTACCACTAACATCTATAACAAGAAAAATATATATTACATATAAATTATACGTTTGATAAAATACAATCATTATGGTGGAGTGCTTGCTCCACCTAGATGATATCTTAATAATTAATAATGAATGATGAATAAAATCTTTTATATTCAATTATTCATTATTCACTATTAATTATTTATATAATAGGAATTAATAAAATATAAAGTAATTAAGGAGGGATGTTAAAATGAGTGATACATTAATAACAATTATAGCAATATTTTTAGCAGCAACTTTAATGTTTATAGTTCCACTTATGTCAGTAACAGAAAGAAATGATGATATAGCACAAACTGTTGTGCAAACAGCAACATCAGAATTTGCAGATACAATATCAACAACAGGTGCAATAAGATTAAGTGATTATGACGCATATGTACAAAAAATAAATTCAACAGGAAATACTTTTGATGTCGAAATAGAAGTACAACATTTAGATGAAAATGCTGGAAAGAAAACAGTTTTAACATCAGGAGATTTAATAGGAGAAAATCAACGTTATTCAACATTTACTTCAGAAATAATGGCAAAACTTGAAACAGCAGAAAGTTATCCATTAAAGAAAGGTGATAATGTCATAATAACAACAAAAAATACAAATAAAACAATAGCTCAATCTTTAAGGTCATTTGTATATACAGTTACAGGAAGGGGAACTTACCAAATTGGGGCAAGTAGCTCAAGTATGGTAGTAAATTCAGGTAAGTAAAATATTATGAAGGGACAGGCATTAATCTATCAAAATATTTATGACTAAAGCTTGTCCCTTTAATTTTGTATGTAATGGACAAAGATATATAATTACAAAAGAGGTGACAAAGTGAAATTATCAAGTTTATCAGTAATATTTATAATAATTATACTACCAATAATATTGGTGTTTTCATATTATATATCATTGCAATTAGACACAGTTAGTATGCAAACTACGTATAATACAAAATTGTTAGATGCTACAAAATCAGCAATCGAAGCATTTGAAATAAATACAGTAGAATGGAACGCAGATTATTCTACAGTAGGAAACTCAAAACGTAGAGATGTTATAGCTGCAGTTAATACTTTCACTACTTCTTTTGCAAATGCAATAGGAGTTGGTGGAACAAGCAAAGAAAATCTTATGGCATATATACCTGCTATTGCTTTTACTTTATACGATGGATATTATATATATTCACCATCAGAAACAAAAGAGATTATAAAAAACAAAAATGGTACAGCAGTATATGATAAAGATGGAAATGTATTATATGCATATGATTCAGGAAAAGGTGGTAGCCAAAGTGGAGTGTATGATGGTGAAGGAATATATAATGGAACTGCATATACGATAGATTCAGATTATGCAAAATCAACTTATACACACATACTAAAACCATTTATTTCATACTCAGCAAGATACGAGAATAAAGATGATGATACAGATGTAGTTATAAATTATACACTAGATAACTATATTACCATAAATGGTAAAGTAAAGGGAAAATATGAAAATAGAGCTCGGATATCTAATAGATATTTCTAAGGATACTATTCTAAATGCAGAAACTTTAACAGAATGTGTTTGGTATGGAGACTTAGGAAGGCCTGTAGAATGTAGATACATATATGATTCAGATAATAATAAAGTATATTTAGATGGGGCAGGAACACTATTTTATTTAAATGCTAGAAAAGTAAGAACTGATCTTTCAGATTTAAATACTGCAGTGTTTAAGAAAATAGTTAATGAAGATGGAAAAGCAATTTATCAAGCATTAAATAGTGGAAAAGCAGGAAAAGCAAGAAAAGTAAATGTAACTTATTCGGCCTTATATGAAGATACAAATGGAACGCCATATTCAGGAACTATAGATATAGTAGGTATAAGTGAAGATGTTAGTGCAAGAAATTATTATTATGAATCAATAGCATTTTCTAATTGGGTTTATAATAATTTATCAAATATAAAAATTGGTGATATAAAAATAAATGAAGATGACCTTGAACAAATATATCCTGATGTAACAGACTTGAAAGGATTATTTGGAGATCCAAATCAACCTATTTTTAGTAGTAGCAACCCAGAAGATGAAAATTCAGCATTTTGGACACATAAAAATGAAGTAATAAAACAATCAATAATTACCAATCTTAATCAGGCAATAACAAGTTATAGTGGTAATTCTGCAGGCAACTATCAATTACCTGTACTTACAGATACTGATTGGGATCAAATATTAAGAAATGTATCAATAGTAACATTTGTACAAGGAATTCCAATAGGGTTAAAAGAATATAATAATTATGTTGTTGCAACAAGTACAGCAAATAAGGAATATGTAAATCCAGATGAAATATATCTTATCGATATTTCAGGAGATGATAAATATTATCATAGACCATACTGCAGTAAATTAACATCTATGAGTTTAATTGGATATAGAAATATTGATTATGTAATTAAATCAAAAGAAGGCGGAAGGGATACAGGAGATTCATTATACTTCTATAAGCAAAGTATAGGTTCAAGTACACCAAGACAAGCATGCTATTATTGTATAGTACAAAAAGATTTATTTGATAGTATAGCCAATGAAGATATAAAAAAAGCACACGAAGAAGCTTATGAAACAGCTCTTGCAAGAGAAAGATATGTAAGTCATAAATTTAAATAAATAAATGTTTTAAAAGTTATAAAATGGTTATCCTAAAAATAGGGTGACCATTTTTATATGAAAAAGATTTTTTTAAGAATTTGTTTAATATTTTTTTTATTAATAATTTTAGTATATGTAACTAATATAACTGCTATTCCAAACAATATAATTTTATTTAAAGGTGAAGAACTAAATTTAGGTGTAATTTTAGGAATATCTTTAAAAGAAAATGATAATAGTTATGAAGCAATAGAAACTTCTAGCAGTATTAATGGAGAAAACAGAGTAGAAAAAAAGAAAGTAACAGTAAGTTTGTTTAATTTATTAGATTTAAAAAATATAGAAGTAAACACTATTCCAAAGGCAACAGTTATTCCACTTGGAAATTCAGTAGGATTAAAACTATATACAAGTGGAGTTTTAGTTGTAGGAATGACCGAAATAGAAGGCAAAAAACCTTATGAAAATACAGGAATAGAAGAAGGAGACATGATAGTAGAAATAAATCAAAAAGAAGTTACATGTACATCTGAATTATTAAGTAGCGTAAATAACTCAAATGGCGAAAGTTTGAATATAAAATATATACGAAATGGACAAGAATATGTATCAGTAATAGCGCCAATAAAAACAAAAGAAAATGAATATAAATTAGGCTTATGGGTAAGAGACGGAGCAGCAGGAATTGGAACGATGAGTTATTATGAGCCTTCAACTAATAAATTTGCAGCATTAGGTCATGGAATTGTAGATATGGATACGCAAGAACTAATAAATATCGCAAGTGGAGAACTTGTAACATCAAAAATATCGACAATTGTAAAAGGAGAAAAAGGAATACCAGGCGAAATAAAAGGAAGTATAGCAGGTGGCCAAACTATAGGAAATGTTAGCATTAACACAGATTTTGGAGTATATGGAAATATAACTAACAACAGTAAATTAGGAATAAATAGCAATAATGAAATAGAAGTTGCAAATAGAGAAGATATAAAAGAAGGAAAAGCAAAAATATTATTAGACATAGAAAATGGAATAAGAAAAGAATACGAAGTAGAAATAGAAGCAATATACAGAAACAATAATATCAATAATAAAAGTATGTTAATAAAAGTAACAGATGAAAAATTATTAGAACTAACAGGAGGAATAATTCAGCGGAATGAGTGGCGCACCAATAATACAAGACAATAAATTTATAGGAGCAGTAACACATGTATTAGTAAATGACCCCACAACAGGATATGCAGTATTTGGAGACTTAATGATAAAACAATCAAGAGAAATAAACTAATCACAAAAAGTCGATAAATGTCATAATATATAGTATATCCTAAT
>CANQZZ010000109.1 GCA_947628465.1 uncultured Clostridia bacterium | reverse complement strand
AATGCTTGATATTATGGGCATAGAAAAACCTAAAGAAATGACAGGCGAAAGTTTAATAGAAAAATAAAAAATGTATAGTAAAACAAGAATAATAAGAATATAAATAAATATAGATATTAATTTTTAAAATATATACATTATTTTACAAAACAATGAAAGGAGAATTTAAATGATTTATTCAAAAGAAGTAGAAGAAATGTGTCCAGTTGCAAAAGGAGTAGATCATGGACCAGCACCAATACCAGAAGAAGGTAAATGGGTAAAATCCAAAGAAATAAAAGATATTTCAGGATTAACACATGGAATAGGATGGTGTGCACCTCAGCAAGGAGCATGCAAGTTAACATTAAATGTAAAGGAAGGAATTATTCAAGAAGCATTAGTAGAAACAATAGGATGTAGTGGTATGACACACTCAGCAGCAATGGCAGGAGAAATTTTAGTAGGAAAAACAATACTAGAAGCATTAAATACAGATTTGGTATGTGATGCAATAAATACAGCAATGAGAGAATTATTCTTACAAATTGTATATGGAAGAACACAATCTGCATTTTCAGAAGGAGGTCTACCAATAGGAGCAGGACTAGAGGATTTAGGAAAAGGAACAAGAAGTCAAGTAGGAACAATATATTCTACATTATCAAAAGGACCAAGATATCTAGAATTAGCAGAAGGATACATAACAGAAATAGGATTAGATAAAGACAATGAAATAATAGGATACAAATATGTAAATTTAGGAAAAATGATGGAAAATATTAAAAAAGGATTAGAACCTTTAGAAGCAATAGAAAAGGCAAGTGGTCAATACGGAAGATTTGATGAAGCAGTTAAAAAAATAGACCCAAGAAAGGAGTAATGAAATGGCACTATTTGAAAGTTATGAAAGAAGAATTAATCAAATAAAACCAGTAATGGAAAAATACGGAATAAAAGATTTTGAAGATGCTATGTCAATATGTAAAGAAAAAGGATTTAATCCTTATGATATAACAAAAGAAATACAACCAATATGTTTTGAAAATGCTGCTTGGGCATATACGTTAGGAGCAGCAATAGCAATTAAAAAAGGATGTAAAAAGGCAGCAGATGCTGCAAAAGCAATAGGAGAAGGACTTCAAGCATTTTGTATTCCTGGTTCAGTTGCAGATGATAGAAAAGTTGGATTAGGACATGGAAACTTAGCATCAATGTTATTATCAGAAGAAACTAAATGTTTTGCATTCTTAGCAGGACATGAATCTTTTGCAGCAGCAGAAGGAGCAATTGGTATTGCAAAATCTGCAAACAAGGTAAGAAAAGAACCTTTAAGAGTAATATTAAATGGTTTAGGAAAAGACGCTGCTCAAGTTATATCAAGAATAAATGGATTTACATATGTAAAAACAGACTTTGATTTCTTCACAGGAAAAGTAAATATAATAGAAGAAAAGGCTTATTCAAATGGAGAAAGAGCAAAAGTTAGATGCTATGGTGCAAATGATGTTCGTGAAGGTGTAGCTATAATGCACTTAGAAGGAGTAGATGTTTCAATCACAGGTAACTCTACAAATCCTACAAGATTCCAACATCCAGTTGCAGGAACATACAAAAAAGAATGTATTGAATTAGGTAAGAAGTATTTCTCTGTTGCATCAGGTGGTGGTACAGGAAGAACACTTCATCCAGATAATATGGCTGCAGGACCAGCATCTTATGGAATGACAGATACAATGGGAAGAATGCATTCAGATGCACAATTTGCAGGTTCAAGCTCAGTTCCAGCACATGTTGAGATGATGGGATTAATTGGAATGGGTAACAATCCAATGGTTGGAGCTACAGTAGCAGTTGCTGTTGCAGTAGAAGAAGCAATGAAATAAAATAATTTTAAAATTTAGTTATATAAATCCTCATTTTTGAAATAATAAACTTGTAGTATTTCAAAAGGGGGATTTATTTTTATGAAAGAATTTTTGGCAATTGAAGAAGTAAAAGCTCTAGAAATATTAGATTCTAGAGGAAACCCAACTCTGCAAGTTGAGGTGATTACAGAAGAAGGAACAAATGGAGTAGCTTCTGTGCCATCAGGAGCATCAACAGGAAGTTTTGAAGCAGTAGAATTAAGAGATGGAGATAGTTCTAGATATTTAGGAAAAGGTGTTTTAAAAGCAGTACAAAATGTAAACCAAATAATATCAAAAGAATTAGAAGGAATGAATGTATTTGACCAAGTAGAAATAGACAAAAAATTAATAGAAATAGATGGAACAGAAAACAAAGGAAAACTTGGAGCAAATGCAACTCTTGGAGTATCACTTGCTTGTTCTAAAGCAGCAGCAAACTCATTAGGTATGAGCCTATACAGATACATAGGAGGAGCAAATGCAAAAACAATGCCAGTTCCTATGATGAATATATTAAATGGTGGAAAACATGCAGATAATACTGTAAATATTCAAGAATTTATGATAATGCCAGTTGGAGCAAAAACATTTGGCGAATGTTTAAGGATGTCAGCAGAAATATATCATACATTAAAGAAAGTATTAAAATCAAAAGGATTGTCAACAGGTGTAGGGGATGAAGGTGGATTTGCACCAAACCTATCAAGTGATGAAGAAGCGTTAAAACTTATTGTTGAAGCTATCAGCAAAGCTGGATACAAACCAGGAGAAGACGTAGTTTTAGCATTAGATGTAGCAAGTACAGAAATGTATGATGAGGCTAAAAAAATAGGAAAAGAAGGAAGCTACTATTTCTGGAAAACAGATGAATTAAAATCAGTAGATGAAATGATAAACTATTTAACAGATTTAGCAAACAAATATCCAATAGTATCAATTGAAGATGGTTTAGCAGAAGAAGACTGGGAAGGATGGAAAAAACTAACAGATACATTAGGAGACAAACTACAATTAGTAGGAGATGACTTATTTGTAACTAATATAAAAAGATTACAAAAAGGATTAGATAGCAATGTAGCAAACAGTATATTAATTAAATTAAATCAAATAGGAACATTAACAGAAACGTTAGATGCAATAGAACTTGCAAAGAAAAACGGATACACAGCAGTTGTATCACATCGTTCAGGAGAAACAGAAGATACAACACTTGCAGATGTTGCAGTAGCTACAAATGCAGGACAAATTAAAACAGGTGCACCATGTAGAACAGATAGAGTTGCAAAATACAATAGACTATTAAACATTGAAGCAGAATTAGGAGACTTAGCAGTATATCTAGGAAGAAAAGGATTGAATAGATAAATTAAAAAATTTTTAAAATTGGCTGGGGTGGTAGGATTCGAACCTACGAAATGTCGGAGTCAGAGTCCGATGCCTTACCGCTTGGCGACACCCCAATATTATTAAGTAGCAACATACATATAATAGCATTTTATTTTAAATAAATCAAGATGTAATATTTTATAAAAATACACTCATTAATATTTATATGAGTGTGTTTTTGTGTTAGAATAATTAAGAGGTAAGTTATGAATAAAAAAGTTTTACGAGAAAAATATTTAAATATACGAAAAAATATTAATGAAGAAAATAAGAAAAAATACGATAATGATATTTTTAATAAAGTAATTAATTTAGAAGAATATAAAGAAAGTAAGCTAATTTTAATATATGCATCATTAAAATATGAAGTGGATACTTTTAAGATTATAAATTATTCTTTAAATGCCAATAAAAAAGTTGCTGTGCCAAAGTGTGAAGGAAACAATATTATTTTTTATGAGATAAAAAGTTTAAAGGATTTAGAAGAGGGTAGCTTTGGAATACTAGAACCAAAAGTAAATAAACCTCTAACAGATTTTAATGATAGTATATGTATTATTCCAGGAGTTGCATTTGATAAACAAAACAATAGAATAGGTTATGGAAAAGGATTTTATGATAGATTTTTAAAAAATTATAAAGGAATAAAAATAGGGCTCACTTACAAAGAATGTATATGTGATAAAATTGATAGTGATATTAATGATATAAAAATGGATAAAGTTATTTTTAATGGAGGAAATTTATGAAAGTAATGTGTATATCAGATATTCATGGAAGTATCGAAAATTTAAAAAAAGTAATAGATATATATAAAGAGGAAGATGCAGAAAAGTTATTAATATTAGGAGATTTTTCTAGTTATTATCATTCATCAAGTGATTTTGAAGTAGCAGAAATATTAAATAATATGGCAGGTGCAATTGTTGCAGTTAAAGGTAATTGTGATAATTCATATATAGATGAATTGTTTCATTTTGGATTAGGATATTTAAAAACTATTGATATAAATGGAATAAAAGTAACATTAACACACGGACATATATATAACCCAAATAATTTGCCAGAAAACTGTGGGGATATTTTCCTATCAGGTCATACACATGTAGCGATGCTTGAAAAAATAGGAGAAAAGATAATTGCAAATCCGGGTTCTATATCTAAGCCAAGAGGAGGAACAAAGAAAAGCTATATAATAATAGATGAAGAAAAAATAGAACTTAAAAGCTTAGACGGAAAATTGCTAAAAAGTTTGAAAATAAAAATTTAAAAAAGTCTTTTCAATTTGCATACATATATGATACAATATCTAAGAATTGAATGGAGGTTTTTATATGGAAGATATAGCATATA
>CANQZZ010000108.1 GCA_947628465.1 uncultured Clostridia bacterium | reverse complement strand
CTATTTATGATGCAGCTGGAATAGAACAAATTGAAACATATTGCCATAATAAATGGATTAAAGACATGGAAGTAAATGAAATTAGAATAACACCAGGTTTTTATTTACAAAAAGAAATTATACATGTATATGCACCAATTCTTTCTCAAGAGAAAAATCCTATTGAAAAACTAAAGGAATGTTATTTAAAGTTATTCAATAAAATAATTGAAGAAAAGTATAATAGTGTTATAATTCCATCACTTGCAACAGGGTTTCATCGGATATAGTCATGAAGATGTCGCTAAAGATGTTATGAAACTATTAAATGATTTTTGCAATCAAAATGATTTAACAATTATATTCAATTTGTATGATAATGATACAAAAGTAATATATGAAAATAATAGAGGTAATGTATGATAGAAGAAAAATATGTAGAGATTAAAAATAAAGAAGAAAGAGAAGATTTTATTAAAAATCTTGAAGCAAAAGGATATACAATTGATAAAAAATATTTTAATAGAGAAGATATAATAGATGGTACATTTCCAATTGCAGTTAATATAACAGAGAAAAAAATTCGCATGATGGGTAATGTGACAACAGCGGCAGCTGCTGCAAGTAGTGGTGTTCTAATTAATAGAAAAACATTACAATAAAACATATTTGTTCAATGAAACCACTAAGCTAGTTTAATGATAATTAAAAAATAAAATTATGAATGAAAAGTGTAAGGAAGTATATATATGGAAGATATTCTTTTACAATTATATAATAATCCAGATATTAGTTTAGGTATACATGGAACAGCAGTTATAAAGGGTAAAGAAGTTGAAACAGCAAGTAAAATCATTAAAGAAGGATTAATGTGTAGATATGGAGATATTAGAAGAACTGTTGCCTTTCAAAATAAAGGTCAAATTCATGCACATGGAAATATAGAATATGAAGAATTAATAAATTATAAATACGGAAATGATAGAAAAGGATATATTAATGAAAAAAAACAAGAAGGAAAATTAACTACTTATTTACCCAAGGAAGTTGAATTAGAACAAATATCTATTATACTAGCAATTCCTGATGCAATGAAAACAACTGATGAAGATATATTCAGTAGTCCTAAGAAAAAATATTCAATGGATTATGCAAAAAGTGAAAGTGATTTATCATTAGGTAAATATAAAGATTTAGAAGGAAGAGCAATTAATCCTAAATATATAGTTGGATATTATATTAATGGAGATATAAGTACATTCAAATTTAACGATATATTTTATGGATTTAAACAAATAGATGAAAAAAGTGGAATGCCAATTTTGGATTTGGAAGCTATTTCTAACCTTAATGAAGAAACTAAAGAAAAATATAAAGCAATACAGGAGAAATCAGTACAAGAACTTGGAAAAGAAACAATTGAAAATCAAAAAGATACGAATGGCAAAAAAGGAATTATGGATTTAATAAAAGGAATACTAAAATCAAGAAATAAAACACAAGAAAATGAAATTAAAGAAACAAGAGATGATTAATATGGTAGATATAAAATATTCAAAAGCATTTAGTGAAGTATTAGAAGTATTAAAATATATTCCAAAAGAAGAATATGAAAAAATTTCTCTGGAAACAATTGAACTTATGGAAGATAACTGTCTAAAAGATTATAAAGTAGAATATAATCCAAATAGGACACTATCTGAGCAAAACTTTTTAGAAGAAACAAAGTATATTATTGCAATATTTTTTAGAGATTATTGGGCAACAGATGTACAAAAAAATAAAATTTTATTAAAAGAACAACAAGATGCTTATTTAGAGAATTTAGAAAAAGAGAAAAAATTTAATACAGACATTTTTGAGGGTAAATTAAAAAATGTTGAGATAGAAAATAAACAGAAAGAAAATAACCAATTAGCTATAATTGAAAAAGATAACATATTTAAAAGAATAATTACAAAAATAAAAAATTACTTTAAGAAAAAAATGTAAAAATTTAAAAAGGTGATTATATATTATGGAATTATACGAAAAAAATGGAAATATATTATACATATTAAATGTACTAAAAAAATATAGCGATGAGGAGCACAAATTATCTATTTCACATTTAAGAGAAAAAATTATAGAAGAATATGGTGAAAGTATAGAACCTAGAACTATAAGAAGAAATATAAATCTACTAAAAGAGAAATTTGGATATGATATAAGTACATATAATGATAATGGAATAGGCTATTATATAACTAATGATCCAGAAACAGATTTTGAGCCAGGTGAAATTAGAGCTATTATTGATACATTTAATTATTCTACATTTATAGAAAATAGGATATCTAAAGAAATAATAAAAAAATGTAAGAACCTTCAAAACGTATATGAAAATGAAAAAATAAAGGATTATAAAGTATATTCACCAAAAGGAAAAACTACAAACGTAGAAGTTATCAAAAACATTGAAGACATTTCTGATAGTATAAAAAACAATAAGAAAGTATGTTTTGAATATTGGAAATATCGTATAGCAGGGGATAAAATTGAAAAACAAATTGTAAGTAAACCAGTAGCATCTCCTTATGCAATTGTTTATGATAAACAACAATTTTATATGATAGCAATAAAGGATGGAAACGATAAATTTTTTACTTACAGACTAGATAGAATAAAAAACTTAAAAGAATTACCTGAAAAAATTACAATTAAGAAATCAGAAAAGGATATTGAGCATTATGCAGATATATCAGTAGAAGTATTTAGTGGAAATGAAACTGAAATAGAAGCAATATGTGATGAGTGCTTGCTAGAAGAAATAGTTGAAAAATTTGGAAAAAATGTAGCAATAAGACCAATAAACGAAAATCAGGTTAGAATAAAACTATCAGCAAATCCAGAAGGATTTAAATTATGGAGCATGAGAAACTTAGATGTAGTAACAATAAAAAAACCTGAAAATCTTGTAAAACAAATGCAAGAAATTATTGATGAAGCAAAAAAAAGATATAGCAAATAAATGCACATCAATACAATATATGACCAAGTATATTTAAAATCCCTTTGTAAACATGTATAATATGCATGTATTAAGAAAGGGGTTTTTTATATGGAAATTGTTGAAGAATTATTAGATGAAGGAAATGAAAAAATATTAAGTAGATTAGATGAAACAGTGGGATTAAGCAGTTGCAAAGAAGTATTAAGAGACATTATAAAATATCATAATGTGATGCAAGAATATAAATGTAATATTGAATTTGAAAACTATAATATCGTAATTAGAAATGAATCAGCATATAATTTATATGAAGAACTAATTTCAGTAATTGCAGAAATCTATTATGAAAATGGTATAATTTCTAATCCAGATATTTTATATTATGATAGAAGTACTTTTAGAGACTATTTTCCTGAATCTGATGAAAAAGTAGAAGATGAAGAAGAAAGAAAAGTAATTAAAGAAGGAATTATATTTATTGATTTAAATACTGCAAGAAGAAATGCAGAAGAAATGAGAAAAGAATTAGAAACAATGATAGATAAAATGCCAACTAAAGCATTTATAATTTTAGAAGATAGCTATATAGAAGGAAAAGTTAATGCAGTATTAAATGACATCTTTTCATGGTCAATGAAAATTGATAAAATTTCAAATGAAGAAAAAGAAAAATATATAAAAAAGTTTATGGATTCAAATAAACTTAAATATAATGATAGCATAATAAAAGAATTAGCAGATAATCCATATTATATGATTAAGAATAAACTTATTAATATACTTGTAAGTTGCAGAATGAAAAAAGAAAATAACGTATTAAAAATTCTAAAAAAGGAAGATAAAAAGCTAAAGAAAAACAAAACTGGAATACAAGAATTAGATGAGCTTATTGGATTAGATAATGTAAAAGGACAAATAAAAAAAGTACTTAATTATGTAAAAATGGGCAAAGAAAGAGAAAATATGCCTATGTTACACATGTGCTTTAATGGAAATCCTGGTACTGGTAAAACAACAGTAGCAAGAATAGTAGGTAAAATCTTTGCAGAAGAAAAAATTCTATCTGACAAAGAAGTATTTGTAGAAGCACAAAGAAGTGATATGATTGCAAAATATGTAGGGCATACAGCACCATTGACACAAAGCGTAATTAATAAAGCTTTAGGAGGAGTGCTATTTATAGACGAAGCATATTCACTTGCAACATATCTTACATCTGGTATGGAAAGAGACTTTGGCTCAGAATGTATATCAACTTTGCTTAAAGGCATGGAAGACAATAGAGATAATCTTTGTGTAATACTTGCTGGATATACAAAAGAAATGGAAGCCATGCTTAAAGTAAATCCGGGATTTGATAGCAGAATACAATTTAAAATAGAATTTCCAGACTATTCTGAAGAAGAGTTATACAGCATTTTTAAAGACTTGTGTAAAAAAGAAAAATATAAGTTATCAAGTAATATTAAATCAATTTTATTAAATCATTTTAAACAGGCTAAAAATAAAGAAAATTTTTCAAATGCAAGATATGTAAGAAGTATTTTTGAAAAGGTAAAAATTGAGCAAGCAAATAGAGTTGTTTCAGAAAAAGGTGATAAAAACTTAATAAAAAAATATGATATAGAAAAAGTAATATCTATTGATAAAATTGTTAAGCAAGAACCGATAAAAATAGGCTTTGCATGTTGATTTTAATAAAAAAATATGATATATCATATATATGTTTAGTCAAAAGAAAAAAGGAGATTAGTATGTTTAAT
>CANQZZ010000107.1 GCA_947628465.1 uncultured Clostridia bacterium | reverse complement strand
CTTGCATACCTTCCTGAAAGTGGTGTTACATAAATATCATTATTCATTTTTATTCCTCCTAGTTTGTTATTACTAATACTGTTTCTAATTTTGAAAAGTCTACTGCTGTTTCAACTATTGCATATCTATTTGTTATATTTTTTGACTCAATTATTTGTGATATTTTTCCTATTAATATGCCTTTTGGATATATTCCTCCAATTCCAGAGGTTTCTATTGAATCATCTAACACAATATCTGCATCTGTTGGAATATATGTTAGTTTTAATGTATTATTACTTCCGAAGAATTCCTTTTACAATTACTCCATCTCTTGATGTACTAATTGATGCACTTACACTCGTAGATGGGTCAATTATTGGTTGTACTTTTGCTGTATTATTTGTTGTAGATATTATATATCCTACTAGTCCTTCAGTTGTAATTACTGGCATATTTGCCTTTATTCCACTGTCGCTTCCTACATTTATTACCATTGTATCACTTAAATTACTTATATCTTTATTAATTATATATGCTGGCACAGTTGTATACTCTGAATATTTTTCGCTCATATTGTTGTAACTTCTCAATGTTGCATTTTCGGCTTTTATTATTTCCAATTCCCTTAATGCTTCCTCATATTTGTCGTTTTCTTCTTTCAGTCTTTCATTTTCAGCCTTCAAATTATTTATATCTTCAAAAAATGTATTGTTTGCATATATTTTATTTTTTAAATATGTTAAACCATTTTGAATTGGCATTACTAATTTACTAAACGCATTTTCTACACCCTTTAGGCTTCCAATCTCAATATTGGTAAGTAATACTAATATAATTAGAATTATTATAGTAATTATGATACCTATAAAACCTGTTTTTTTATTTTTATACACGATTTAAAGCATCCTTTCTAACAGTAATATTATTTTATCTATGTTTTCTTGCGTTTATTAATACACTTTTTAATCTTTCTAAATCTTCTAGTGTTTTTCCTGTTCCTCTTACTACACATTCTAATGGGTTTTCTGCTATATATACTGGCATTTCTGTTTTTTGACTTATTAATTTATCTATGTTCTTTATTAGTGCTCCTCCACCAGCAAGAACTATACCTTTTTCTACTATATCTGATGCAAGTTCTGGTGGTGTTTTTTCTAGTGTTGTTTTTACTACTTCTACAATTTCATTTATTGAATTTTGCATTGCTTCTTCTATTTGGCTTGATGTTACAACTATATTTTTCGGGAAACCAGTACTTAGGTCTCTTCCTCTAATTTCCATACTTGCCTCTGCCATAAGTGGAGTTGCACATCCAATTTTCATTTTTATTTCTTCTGCAGTTGTTTCACCAATTGCTAGTCCCATTTCCTTTTTTATATAATCTATTATATCTTCATCTAATTCGTCTCCTGCTATTCTTAATGAATTGCTAACTACTATTCCGCCTAATGAAATAACTGCAACTTCAGTAGTTCCTCCACCGATATCTACAATTATATTTCCTGTTGGCTCAGCTACATCTAGATTTGCTCCAATTGCTGCTGCCATAGGCTCTTCTATTAAATATACTTCTTTTGCTCCTGCTCTTAATACTGATTCTTCAACTGCTCTTTCTTCTACTTCAGTAATTCCAGATGGAACTCCTACTACTACTCTTGGTCTTCCTACATTATATCTTTGACATACTTTTGTAACTATATTTTTAAGCATTAATTGTGTTGCAGTAAAGTCTGCAATAACTCCATCTTTTAAAGGTCTTACTGCTTTTATAGCTTCTGGTGTTCTACCAAGCATTTCTTTTGCCTCATGTCCTGTTGCTAAAATAGTGTCAGTTCTTCTATCTATTGCTACTACAGATGGCTCTTTTAATATAATACCTTTACCTTTAAGTGTTACTAATGTGTTTGCTGTTCCTAAATCAATACCGATATCTTTTGATTTTAAGCTAAATAAATTCATATTATCCTCTTTTCCTTTCCCATTAATATACTCTCATAAGTTCCATCACCTATTACTACATGGTCCAAAAGCCTAATTCCCATAATATCTGCACATTCATAAATTCTGTCTGTAACCCTATAGTCATCTTTGCTTGGTTTTGAGTCTCCGGCTTGGATGATTGTGAACAAGTATCATCTTTGGTGCACCAATTTTTATCACTTCTGAAAGGACTTCTTTTGGCTCAATAGTTGCAAAGTTTGTCCCTCCTAGTGATATATTCATTATTCTAAGCACTACATTTTTACTGTTAAGAATAATAAGTTTAACAATTTCTCTTTTTTCGTATCTTAATTCTGGCATTATAAGGTCTGCTACATCTTTAGTACTTTTTATTGTTATCTTTTTATTGTTAATTGGTTTTGATATTCTTTTTGCAAGTTCTCCAATTGCCTTTAATTGTATTGCTTTAACTTTTCCTATTCCTTTTATTTTCATAAATTCTTCTATGGAAATATCACACAAGAATTTTAAATTTTCTTTGTCTTCTAATTTGTTCAAATTTAAAACTTTTTGAGCAACAGATACTGAATTTTCTTCCTTTGTTCCACTCTTTATTATTATTGCCAAAAGTTCGCTGTTTGATAATACTTCTGGTCCATATATTTCTAATTTTTCATATGGCCTTTCTGATATTGGGAGTTCTTTCATTTTTAATTTCATAATTATAACATCCTTTCAAAATAAAATTACCCCCATTAAAATTTTACTATATCTTTCTATATATAAATATTGCTATTGCCATACCTATAATACTTGATATATTAATTTTAAACATTAATCCAAATGTTATTGTAATAACACTTAAATCTAATTCTATTGGATTAGATAGCCCAAATCTTTCTCCATAAGATAGCCACCATAACCAGTCTATTTTTGATGCAAGTTCTCCAAGTAAGCCCCCTAATACTAGTCCTGATAATAAAAATACTAATAGTATCCATATATTTTTTTCTTTTGTTGCCATATTTATTCCTCCTTATTTAGTACTCATACATTATATCTTTTCTTTGCCTATTTTTCAAGTCATTTATTAAAAAGCATATAACATTTATATATTTCCCATATTTTTCTATTTAAAACTATTGATATTAATGCTATAATTATATTATACTTATATCATAAATGGAGGTATTAAAATTGCGAATTGAAAAATTAACAGAAAATAAAATTAGAATAACTTTGAATATGCAAGATTTACAAGAAAAGAATATAGACTTACATACTTTCATGTCTAATTCAATTGAATCTCAAGACTTGTTTTATGATATGCTTGATAAGGCAGAAAAGGAAATAGGATTTAAAACTAAGGATTATAAATTAATGATAGAAGCTTTAGCTGTTCCAGAGCGGAAATTTTGTACTTACTGTAACTCGTATTGTTCCAGAGAAAGATACAAAGAAAAAGCCAACGGCTAAAAGAAAAGTATCTAATAGTTCTACTAATTCATCTATTTATATGTTTAATACTTTTGATGAATATTTAGAATTTTGTAATTCGCTAGATTTTACAAAAAGCACATACATAGATTTTAAAAAATCTTCGCTATATTTATACAAATCAAAATATTATTTATGCATTAATATAACTAATAAAGGGCTTCAAAAATTTAAGGCGATTCACCTTTCTATAATTGAATTTGCAATGCATATAAATAATTCTGATTTGTTTGAAAGTAAACTCAAAGAATATGGAAAAATAATTTTCAAGACTAATGCAATTAATAATTGTATTAAACATTTTAATAACAAATAGAAATATAACTAAAAAACAAACCAAAAGATTTTATTTCTTTTGGTTTGTTTTTTCTTTTATTATCTTATTTATATAAATACAATTGTGGGTTTTGTCTTACACCATTTAGTTTTATTTCTAAATGTAAATGTGGTCCTGTTGAATTACCAGTTGATCCAACTGCTGCTATTGCCTCTCCTTGTGCAACTGTTTGCCCTACTTTAACATATAACTTGCTACAATGTCCATATACTGTTTCTACACCGTTTCCGTGTGATATTTTTACACAATTTCCTAATCCATAAGTATCCCATCCAGAAAATATAACTGTTCCTCCTGCTGCTGCTGCAATTGTTGTTCCTGCTGATGTAGCTATATCTAATCCTGTATGATTTCCACTACTTCTTAGTCCAAATCTTGAAGTGATTATTCCAGAAACTGGTTTTATTAGACCGATTCCTAATACTTGTGCTGATGGAGTTGCTGTGCTTATTATTCTTTGTCCTGTATAAGTTGAATAAGTTGCATAATTTGTTGATGCTACAACTACTGGTTTTGAATATAGTTTTTCAACAACAGTATCGGTACTTGTAAAATCCTTAAGTTCTGTTGAATGTATTTGTGTATATGCTATTTTTTCTATATTTGTACTTCTTTTTTCTTTCAATTTATTTATTATACTTTCAGCATCCTGTTTTGTAGAAACATAGTATTTTTCTTTTGAATCTTCAACTATTGCATAATATTCATAGTATGCTGTTCCAGAATTTTTTATTCTTTCAAATATTTCATCATCATTTGCTTCATGATTTTCTCTCTTTAGTAAGCATAATGAATATTCTGGAAGACTTTCTACATCTATAAATGCAACATTTCCTTCTGTGTTTTCTAGGTATTCATTAATTCTCTTTTGTAATTTACTTTTATTATTTGTATATCCTATAAATTCACCATCTAAGGTTACGGTGTACATAGGTCTGTATACTAGAGATATTATTCCTACAATAATTACGGTTGCTATCATTATTAAAAATATAAATTTTATTGAACTTCTAATATGAATAAATATGTTTTTTATACTTTTTAAAATTTTAAACACTCCTATCTAATTGTTTTT
>CANQZZ010000106.1 GCA_947628465.1 uncultured Clostridia bacterium | reverse complement strand
GTTGTTGTAGTTTTTCCAACTCCACCTTTTCCTGATGTTATAACTATAACTTCTCCCATAAAAACCTCCATAAAAAAATAACTGTATTTTCAATACAGTTATTTTATAATTTTTTACGGAAAAAGTCAATTGGTATTGATATAAAATAATAATAAATTTGTATATCTGTTATTTATATTATCTTTTTTATTGGGAGTACTATTATATGATTTAGTTTGATTAGAAAATTTTAAACGTCAAAATAGCGCTCCCACTAGGGAGCGCTTCCGCTAGGACAGTTCGAAACATAACTTATGACTCTATCTTCTCAAATATTCTAATCTCGACGCCTGAAGATTTCAGACCTACGGTTACTATCTACAGCCTAGTTTTTGATGTAAAGTGCGGGTCTGAAAGAAATGCCGAAATTGCAATAGTAAGGATTGCTGCTGTTGGAACGATCAGAGGCTGGAGCGCTAGAGCCCCAGAAGTTGTAATTACCGACCGCGCCAAACTCGATAGCTGGAAGAATCAGCCTCCATAGTCCATTCAGAACAATTTCCTGCTATATCATATATATTCTTTGCTACAAATTCATTACTTGCTCCTGTTGTTAATAAAATATCTTCTGAATTAGTTTTAGATTTTGTATTAGATGAATCTGAAGAAAAAGCTTTCCATGTACCAGTTCCAAAATAACAATAACTTGCATTCTCATTCTCTATTGTCCATGTGCTATTTGAATGATTTCCCCATTCTGTACTACCTTTTAAATTAAATTTATTACTTCCGTCTTTATTTAAAAATTCTAGCATTGCATCCCATTGTATAGAATAGCATAAGGTCGATACTACCCCTACATCCTTGTTATCATAAAAATGTTTGCTTAAATATACCGCTCCTTTTCCTTGGTCTTTAACACTATAAGTTATATCAGAATCAATTTCATTCATTGATGAGCCCCATCCTACATAGTTATATGGGTATTGGTCTTTTTTCACTACTACTCCTGTTGTTCCATTTGCTGTGTTTGTTCTTGGTTTTCCTGTACTTGGATTTTCTTTTTCTACACTTCCTGCTTCATATCTTCCTATATAGAAGCCTCCATTATTTTGTACACTTTTCATCATGTTATTATATTCTTCTGCTTCTGTAGAGTATCCACTTGAATATGGTTCTGTGTATGTAGAATCTAACGCAGTACTTGACCTTTCATACGCATCCCAGTTACTTCTTTTAAATACATTTAAAAAGCTAGGATATAATCCTGTTGTTTCGTCTGGCTGCTCACCTTCTCCTTTAGTAAATGTTACTGGTATCCATACAAATTCATTTCCGCTTGAGTCTTGTATTACTAATCCATTTCCTACTTTTTGGTCTCCTGTGCCACCTATTCCATCTACTACCTTAAATCCTGCTGGTATTACTGCTGTTCCTGTAGTATCTGTCCATCTTGCATTTTGTGCTAAAGTTCCATCATTATTTCTGTTTGCTTTACTATATTCAGGAATTTTATCAGAATAATTGTTATTTTTGTCGTAAATCTTATTCTTATTACCATATATTACTTCTATTTTATGCCCATTTCCCTCAAATTTTGCGACAAGAGTTTCATTATCACCTATTGGTGTCCAATATCCATCATCTGTTAATTTATCGTTGTAATCACTTGCTGTAAATTTTAGATCATTCATTAATGCATAAATTGTATTTTCGTTATTATTAAAGTTATAATATTTACCATTTATATTTACATCTTTTTCATCTGTTCCTATTGCAAGCAATTGTTCTGCTGTATATATAGGTATAATATTACTACTATTCATATATGAATCATATATTTCTTCCATACTTTCATCAGATTCATATATTTTTCTTGTTTCATCTAGCATTTCTTTTTGAGTTCTTACCTTGTTAGATATTATTATATATGTACTTAATAAAAATGATACCATAAACAATATTGTTACTAATGTTAATACTGTTATTACACCATTTTCTTTTTTTAAACTTCTCATTTGTTTCTCCTTTTTTAGATTACCTTTTATCAAGTATTCTTTAATTTATATTATAATTAATTTGCTTTGTTTTGGCAAGATGTTTTTTTGTTTTTATTTACTTATATTTTTAAAAATGTTAAAATATAAATTGTAATTTAAGGAGATTAATTAATATGAACAATAAATATTTAGAAAAATTAGAATATAATAAGGTTTTAGAAATGCTTAGCTTATTTTCTAAAACATATATTGGTATAAATAAATGTAAGAATTTAATGCCTTCAGATAATGTAGAATATCTGTTAAATCAAACATATCAGGCATATAATTTAATTTGCAGGAATGGAAGTCTTCCTATTTCTGAAATTGATAATATAGATATATTAATTAAAAATTTAGATTCTAATTTTTCTTTAGATGCATCTGATTTATTAAAGCTTGCTCATATACTAAAAACTTCTAGAGAGCTTAAAGAATATTTTTGTTTTAATGAAGAAGAATATAATTTAATTGCTAATTACTTTTCGAATTTATATATTAATAAAAATTTAGAAAAAGAAATAGCAGATAAGATTTTAGATGAAAACACTATATCTGATAATGCTTCTGCAAAGCTTAAATCAATTAGAAAAGCTGAAAAAAATTTGTGTCTAGAGATAAAAAATAAATTAAATACCATAGTACACTCTTCAACCTATTCTAAATATCTTCAAGATAGTGTTGTAACAATTAAAAATGAAAGATATGTAGTGCCTGTTAAAGAGGAATATAGAGGACAAATAAAGGGGTTTGTGCATGATGTATCTTCAAGTGGTTCTACTGTTTTTATTGAGCCAATATCAGTTTTTGAACTTAATAATGAGCTTAATAATTTAAAGGCTGATGAGCAAATAGAAATACTTAGAATTTTAGAGGAACTTTCAAGAAAGTTTGCTTTAATTACTATCGAGCTAAAAAATAATGTTTCATTAATTGGAGAACTTGACTTTATTTTTGCAAAAGCTAGTTTCAGTAAAAGCATTAATGGAATTAAGCCAGAAATTAACAACAAAAAATATGTAAATTTAGTATCCGTAAGACATCCTCTAATTGATAGAAATAAAGTTGTTCCAATAGATATAAGCATTGGTGATAAATATTCTTCACTTATAATTACTGGTCCTAACACTGGTGGAAAAACAGTTGCTTTAAAGACTACTGGCCTTATTTTGCTTATGGCATATAGCGGAATTCTTATTCCTGCAAATGAAAACAGTAGTATATTCGTGTTTGATAATATTTTTGTGGATATTGGTGACGAGCAAAGTATAAGTGAATCTTTAAGTACTTTTTCTTCTCATATTT
This sequence comes from uncultured Clostridia bacterium, assembly GCA_947628465.1. The sequence continues at coordinate 1,536 of CANQZZ010000106.1, read as the reverse complement.
TAAATATTATAGAAATAACTAAATGCGCTACTAAAAATAGTTTAATACTATTAGACGAGCTTGGTTCTGGTACTGACCCTATTGAAGGAAGTAGGCTTGCAATTAGTATATTAGAACATTTTCATAATTTAGGTGCAACTACAATTAGTACAACACATTATCAAGAATTAAAAGAATATGCTCTATCAAATTCTGGTTTTGAAAATGCTAGTTTTGAATTTAATATTGATACTCTATCTCCTACTTACAAGCTTTTAATTGGAATACCTGGCAAGAGTAATGCATTTGCTATTAGTAAAAAATTGGGCTTAGATAATAATATTCTAGAAAGAGCGAAATCATTGGTTGAAAAAAACGATGTTAATATAGAAGATTTATTGAAAGGAATTTATGACAATAAATTAGAAATAGAAAAACAAAAAGAAGAAACTGCTAAAAATTTAAATCAAGTAGAATTATTAAGAAAAAAATTAGAAAGAGATTATTCTGATTTAGAAGAAAAGGCAAACAAAACTCTTATCGATGCTAAAGCTGAGGCAAGAGATATACTGCTTGATGCACAAGAAAATGCTGACAAGATTATTAAAGAAATGAATGCTATTTCTAAAAATAAATCAAAAGAAAGTATTCAAGAGCTATATGATTTAAAAAATGAGATAAATGTTAAAATAAAAAATGTTACCTATGAAAATTCTAGCAATGAAAAAGGAAATCTAAATTTAGAAGATATAAAAATAGGTATGAATGTATTTGTCATACCTCTTAATAAAGACGGAATAGTTACTTCACTTCCTAATGATTCTCACGATGTCGAAATCCAAATAGGTAGTCTAAAAACTAGTGTTAATATAGATAAATTAATGAAGTCAAATAATAAAACTAATAATATTCCTAAAAATGTGGCAATAAGCAAATCTAAAGATAATAATGCATCTCTAAATAAATCTAAAACAATATCACCTGAAATAAATGTAATTGGTTTAAATGTAGAAGAAGCAAATCAAATTATTGATAAATATTTAGATGACGCAAATTTATCAAAGCTTGAAACTGTAAGAATAGTTCACGGAAAAGGTACTGGAAAATTGCGCCAAGGAATTCACTCATTTTTAAAAACACATCCACATGTAAAATCTTTTAGAATTGGAACTTATGGCGAAGGTGAAATGGGTGTGACTGTTGTTACTTTAAGATAAAACTCTACTTCAGACTTTTTTTCATCCACTTAACTCTTTCTTCATGCAATTTTTGACCAAATTTTATTCCATTTTCAATATTATATTTTTGTTTTATATGCTCCCCGTCTACTTCGGATAACATTTTGTTTCCTACTTCTAAAAAAGTGCATTGCTCTTTTTCTTCTTTGCTTAAATTTTCAAATCTGTTTCTATCGCAATATACAACTATTTGGAGTCCTTCTAGTCCTAAAGCAGATTTACTAACTCTTTCTATAAAATCCACTTTTTTGCTGTCTGTCATCTGACTAAATATTCCTCCGCTTCATGTGTTCTTTGCAAGATGTAATTCCTGCTTTTT
>CANQZZ010000105.1 GCA_947628465.1 uncultured Clostridia bacterium | reverse complement strand
ATAAGTTATCTCATATATTGTGAATTAGCACCTTACTAAAAAAGCAGGTTGCTGTGGAGCTTCGAGCACATCTCTTTGCATCTCCAACTCTTTATAAGATTATATTTATTTAATTTTTACTTACTTGGTGCGCCATCAGAGATTCGAACTCTGGACCCACTGATTAAGAGTCAGTTGCTCTACCAACTGAGCTAATGGCACACGTTTTAGCTTTTTAATTATAATACCAAAATTATTCTTTGTCAATTATTTTACATCAAAAGTTAAAATTTACAAGTAATACAATTAAAATGAACCTAATTATTATATTTAATTAGGTTCGTTTTAATTAATTTTCTTTTTTACTTTCGGTTGATTCTACTTTATCTTTTGTTTGTGTGTTTTTATCCGTACTTTCATTTTTATTGTTTGAATTATTACTATTTGTATCAGTTTCCGTTTCTTTATTGTTTGTTGTAGGCTTTGTGCTATTATTTTTATCGGTACTACTTTCTGTATTTTTATCTTTTGTTGTATCCTTTGTTGTATCTTTATTTGTTGTAGTAGTACTCGTTGGTGCTGTAGCTTTTGGTCCTGTTTTTATTATTTTATTCATTGGATCATAAGTATCTGAAGAAAGCACTGTTCTAGAAACTTCTGCTCCGTTTAAATTTAATACTTTGTATGTAATACTCTTACATCCATTCATTCCACTTTGTGTAACTTTTTGTTGTCCTTCTTTTAAGCTACTATCAGTTTCATAAATTACTTTAAATGGTGTATAACTTAATACTGTAGTTACTATATCTACATCATATTCTACTTCTTCCTTGATTCCATATATATCAATTTTTGCAACACCATTTCCTATACTTGTTTTTATCATTATTGGGTATTTTCTTGTATTTTTAAACTTAAAATCTAAAGAACCATATACAACTGTTGCATCTTTTCCTGCTCCTACATATCCTGCTAAAAACATGTGATTATGTCTTTCTACAATGTCAAGATTTGCATATACTACTGCATCATATAATGTTGAAGATATTTGGCAAATTCCTCCTGCAAGAGTTTGAACTACTCTACCTCCTGCATATCCACCTGCCTCTTTATATCCATCTTCTACTGTTCTTTTACCTAACGTCTTGTTGTATGAAAATACTTCTCCTGCTGCAACTACAACTCCATTTAATTTATTCATAGCTAGGGTTAAATTTGTAGATCTTGGGTAATTACTTGCATCATATCTTGTTGTAAATGATGACAAAAGGTCTGGAAATGCTTCTGTTCCAATTTGATTTGTAGTTACTTTTGGCGTTGTAATTGTTAATTCTATTTCATATTCTTCTTTATCTTCTTTTAGCATTTCTCTTGCTGCATCTAAATCAAAATCTACTCCGTTAACGTGTGGATAAATTTGAAATGGATTTTTTGTATAATAAGCATCTTTTGGTTCTGTGTGAACCTTCGCATAAATATCATCAATATTTATTGGATCTGGCTTTACTTTTATTAATTCTATATCTAATTCTTTAGTTGAATTATTTATTGACATTTCGTCTAATATCTTTTGTTTTAATTCTTCTTTATTTATGCTGTTACCAGCTTTTCCTTTCGTTATAATTAATAATTCTTCGTCTTCTATGCTATAATTAGGTGCTACAACAGCCTCTGGTACTTTAGACGCCATATCATCTAACTTATTTGTTAATAATTCATCATTATATGTATATTCTAGGTTTATATTTTCCCCGACTAAAACTGTTTTCATTATTTCATAATTGTTAGAAAATATATTATTTCTTCTTCCAATGTTATATGCTTCATTTATAGCTTTTTCTATATCATATTTTACTTCTATTTGAGATAATTTTATTTCATATTCAAAATCATTTGCTTTTATCAAAATATCATTATCTACCTTTTGATTTGTTACTTCTTCTAATTTTTTAATTGCTTCTTCTTTAGTTAATTTTCCGATGTCTATCCCATTAATTGTTACTTTTGAAATAATTTTTGTGTTTCCAATATTAACTAAAGCAAATATTGTACTACTTATGAATATTAATAGAAGAACAGCTATCACAGAAACAATAATTATGATTTTTTTATTCTTGCTCATAGGAATTTTTTCAGTATTTACCTTTTGAGCACTATCTTTTTGCTTTTCATTATCTAGTTCCATACTATGTATCTCCTTTTTTCAAAATATTCTCCTATTATATTATCATAATCAATCTTTTTTTACAATATTTTTATAATGATTAATAAAATATATTTTATATATTTATATTACATTTAAATTATTATGATACAAAAAATATTTCAGCAATAGATTTATTTAATGCTTTTGAAATTTTTTCCATCACTTCGATTGATGGATTTCTTCTACTCCCTCTTTCTAAATGACACAAATAACCTACAGAAACTCCTGCTGATTCTGATAGTTTTATTAACGTCATCCCTTTTTCTTCTCTAATCTTTTTTAATTGGTTATGATACATATAAGCCACCCCTTTGTTAATTGTCTAATTAACAATATATTACATCAACCTTTTTGGCAAGTCAATATTTTTTTGTAATTTTGTTAATTTTTTACATTTTTCTTGTTTACTACTAGACAAATTAAATTTTATTATATATAATAATGTCAAATTTTGATAAAAGGAGTGCATATATTATGATAGGTGATATGATTGCAAAAGTTAGAAAAGAAAAAGGAATGACAAAAACAGAACTTGCTAAATTAACAGATATAAATATTGGACATTTAACACACATTGAAAAGGGTGAAAGAAATCCAAGTCATAAGGCATTAAAAAATATTTGCAAAGCTTTAGATATACCTTATCAACAATTAATGTATACTTATGATAAACAAGTTAGTGAAGAACAAGAAAATTATGGATTTATAAATAATATTTCATATAACAAAATACTTGCTGTAAATAGTATTCATGATTTTATAGATTGTCCATCTACTATGCCTAGTGCTTCTTTAGCAGTTAAAATGTCAGATAACTCAATGGAGCCAAAGCTTAAAAAAGGTGATTTTGCTTTTATAGAATTTAATTCACTTTTAGAAAACAAGGAAGTTGGACTTTTTAATATAAATAATAAAATATTAATTCGCAGATTTGTTATTCGTAGAGGAAAAGTAGTATTAAAAGCAGATAATAAAGAAGTTGAAGAAATTGAAGTAAAAGATTCTGATAAGTTCTTTATAGTAGGAAAAGTTTTAAATTGTAAATAAGAAAATATTAAAAATTTTACAATTTAATAAAATATTTTGTAAAAAAGACTTGAATATTATATTTTTTAATACTATAATATCGTTAGCAAAAGATAAATGTTTAAGAGGAGAAAAAAATGGAACTAACTAAAAATATATTTTTTAACACAGATAAATTATTACAAAATTCAAAAGTAAAAATCTCATATACAGGTTTATTTTTTGAAAATGGTTCTGAAGAAGTGTATATTCACTATGGTTTTGGAGCTTTTTGGGATAATCTTTCTGAAGTAAAAATGGAAAAAACCGAGCTTGGTTTCCAAGCTGAAATTGATTTAATTGAAAGTGATACTTTTAATTTCTGTTTTAAAAATGAAAATGGAGAATGGGATAATAACAATTATCAAAACTATGTCTTTGATCTAGAAAAACCTAATTTAGATTTAGTTGTTAAAGATATTGATTCTTCTTTAGATAGACCAAACAGATTAAGAAAGTCTTATTTATGGAGCAAAAAAATTAGACTTGCTGTATATAAGATAATTACATATGTTCCAAAATTAATATCAGGAAATTACAAAAAGAAATTGTATAATAATTAATAAAAAACCACTTATGAAGTGGTTTTTTTATTAGTATTTTTTCTTAAATTACATATCCCCCATTTGGCGAAATTATTTGACCTGTTGTAAATTCATCCTCAATTAACCATTTTGCACATCTATATATATCAATAGGCTGTCCTATTTTATTAAGCGGGGTGCTATTTTTTATTTCTTCTTTTATTGCATTATCTAAATTACTATTCATCTCTGTATCAATTACACCAGGTGCAATTGAATTAACTCTTATATTAGATAGTCCAAGTTCTTTTGCAAGTGCTTTTGTCATTCCTATTATTCCAGCTTTTGATACTGAATATGCAACTTCACAAGATGCTCCAACAAGTCCCCATATAGAAGAAATATTAATGATACATCCAGATTTATTGTGAATCATATTTGGCAATACCTCTTGTGTACAATAAAATACAGAATTTAAATTTGTATCAATCATTTCGTTCCAATCTTCATCAGTAATATCATTAAACATTTGTATTTTTGCAATACCTGCATTATTTATTAATATATCTATATTTCCAAATTTATTGATTGTAAATTTTACCAATTTTTTTACTTCTTCTCTCTTTGATACGTCTGCCTTGCATATTTCTACCTTTATTCCTTCTGCTTCTAAATCTTTTTTTATTTGTTTTGCTTGCTTTTCAGATTTATTATAATTAAGAACTACATTATATCCATCTCTTGCTAAATTTTCTGATAAACATTTCCCAATTCCTCTTGCTCCACCTGTTATTAAAACTGTTTTCATCATTATCCCTCACTTTTTATAATATTTGCTTCTACTTTTTCTTCCATTATTTAGATTAGCACCTTTATACGTGCTTGTCAAGGAATGGCAGTTTGGGCATAAAAAAAGATGACTTTGTCATCTTTTTTTGGAGCCGCTAGTCAGACTTGAACTGACGACCTACTGATTACAAGTCAGTTGCTCTACCAACTGAGCTACAGCGGCATATATTCTATTATTGGTGACCCGTACGGGAATCGAACCCATGTCTCCGCCGTGAAAGGGCGATGTCTTAACCGCTTGACCAACGGGCCT
>CANQZZ010000104.1 GCA_947628465.1 uncultured Clostridia bacterium | reverse complement strand
GCTGATGGTCCAATGCCTCAAACAAGAGAGCATATATTACTTGCAAGACAAGTTGGAGTTAAATATATCGTTGTTTATTTAAATAAATGCGATATGGTTGATGATCCAGAATTATTAGAATTAGTTGAAATGGAAGTTAGAGACTTACTTTCAAGCTATGATTTCCCAGGAGATGAAATTCCAATTATAAAAGGATCTTCATTAAAAGTATTAGAGTGCACATCTACAGATCCAAATGCACCAGAATATGCTTGCATGAAAGAATTAATGGATGCAGTAGATAGCTACATCCCAACACCAGAAAGACCAACAGATGGTGACTTCTTAATGCCAGTAGAAGACGTATTCTCTATCACAGGTAGAGGAACAGTTGCTACAGGTAGAGTAGAAAGAGGAGTTGTAAAAGTTCAAGACGAAGTTGAAATAATTGGTTTAACAACAGAAAGAAAGAAAACTGTTGTAACAGGTGTAGAAATGTTCAGAAAATTATTAGACCAAGCAGAAGCAGGAGACAACATTGGTGTTCTATTAAGAGGAATTGATAGAAAAGACATCGAAAGAGGTCAAGTTTTAGCAAAACCAGGAACAATACATCCACATACAAAATTCAAAGCAGAAGTTTATGTATTAACAAAAGAAGAAGGTGGAAGACATACACCATTCTTCAATGGATATAGACCACAATTCTATTTCAGAACAACAGACGTTACAGGTGTTATTGATTTACCAGCAGGAACAGAAATGGTAATGCCAGGTGATAACGTAACAATGACAATCGAACTTATCACACCAATAGCTATCGAAAAAGGATTAAGATTCGCTATTCGTGAAGGTGGTAGAACAGTAGGTTCTGGTATAGTTGCAGAAATAATTGAGTAATATTCTAGAAAATAGAATTTAGAAAATAGAGGTTGATGACAACCTCTATTTTTCTTTTTTTCTTTTTTCGGACGACTAGATTTAGTCTTTTTAAAAAGAAAAAAATGGGAAAATGATGTTTATTAGAAAATTAGTCGAAGAAAAACTCTTAAAAAATATCAATAACTATTGCTTTTTTTCTAATAAAATAATAAAATAAAGAAATACAAAATATACTTTATATAAAGAAAGGGTAAAGTAATGAAAATATTATTAGATGCCATGCGGTGGAGATAATGCACCAGATGCAACTATAAAAGGTGCAGTAAGAGCAATAAAAGAAATTGATTCGGAAATTATTTTAATAGGAAATGAAGATATAATAAATAAAAAAATAAAAGAAATATATGGTATACAAAAAATATCTGAAATATCTGATAAATTAAAAATAAAAAATACTACTGAAACGATTGAAATGGAAGATATTCCAACACAAGCAATAAAGCAAAAAAAAGATTCTTCGATGGTAGTGGGCTTTAATATGTTAAAACAAGACGAGGGTGATGTATTTATATCTGCAGGAAATTCAGGTGCATTACTTACAGGAGCTACATTACTAGTAGGAAGGATAAAAGGAGTTGATAGACCTGCAATTGCACCAATGCTTCCATCATATAAAAAAGGATTAATGCTAGTAGATGCAGGAGCAAATACAAATTGTAAACCAATAAATTTATTACAATTTGCGGAATTTGCAAACATATATTTAAAGAAAATATATAATATAGAAAAACCAGTAATAGGGCTATTAAATATAGGAACAGAAGAAACAAAGGGTAATGACTTAATGAAAGAAAGTTATAAACTTTTAAAAGAAAAAGCAGAAGAATATAACATTAATTTTGTTGGAAATGTAGAAGGAAGAGAAGCTTTTTCAGGGGAAATAGATGCAATAGTTACAGACGGTTTTACTGGCAATATCTTTTTAAAGACTGTAGAAGGTCTTGGAAAGTTTGTAAAAAGATCTCTTACAGAAAGTTTAAAAAAGAATTTATTAAGTACAATAGCATGTATTCCAGCATTACCAGGAATTAATAGATTCACAAAAACAATGGATTATAAAGAATATGGTGGTGCGTTATTCTTAGGAGTAAAAAAGCCAGTAGTTAAAGCACATGGTAGTAGTGATGAATATTTATTCTATTTTACAATTAAGCAGGCAGAAAAATTTGCTGAGAGTAAAGCAGTAGATATATTAAAAGAAGAATTTGAAAAGTTAGAAAAAAATTAAAAAAAGTCTTGACAATATATTATAAACAATATAATATCTTAGGTAGTAAATAAAAAATGATTAAGGGAGGTGTAAGATAACCTATGAGTTCAGAAGAAATTTACGATAAAGTAAAAGAAATTATAGTAGAACAATTAGGAGTAGCTGAAACAGCTGTAGCACCAGAGGCATCTTTTATAGATGATTTAGGAGCAGACTCTTTAGATATAGTTGAATTAATAATGGCATTAGAAGAAGAATTTGATTTAGAAATTCCAGATAGCGACGCAGAAAAAGTTGTTACTGTTAATGACGTAGTTGACTATATAAAAGACAATGTATAGATATAGATTGAAATTACATATAAAAGAAAGGTACTTTAGCCTTTCTTTTTTTTTCATACATGTTACAAAAATTTGAATTTTTGCAAACAAAAGATTAAAAAAATCCAAAAAAAGAGTGCAAAAAGTAATATTATGGAAAACAATATCGAAAGTAGTCGAAGATAGTATTTTAATGCGAACGATTTTTATTGTATTTTACTCCAATTTATAGTATATTGAAAAACGTGTGATAATTGATTACATAATACAAAAGGAGGGAGGAAAACGTTGGAATATCATAAGACTTGCTATGGTATGGCTTATTTTGATGAAAATGATTTGAAGGAAACAAAAATTAATCACAGAATAAAATTAGAATATTATAAGACGGATAGAGTATCAGAAGATGAATGTGAGTACGGAATTGAAATACAAAAGAAAGAATATATAAACGACAACATTATAATAGAAAGCAATAACATGGATAATATTAGTAATAGTTCAGATAAAGTAATCGAAATAATTAATACGCTAAAGAAATACAAAGTTACTCCAATAGGTTTAAACGATGTATTAGAAGATTTGTTAAAAGCAAATTAAGTTATGTCAAAGGAAATAATTTTATTTCCTTTTTTAATTGTTAAAATTTATGCTAAATTTTTATTTACATCAAAACTTATTTATTATATAATGCTACTAAATAAAATAAAGAGGTGGGTATTATGCCAAGTTTTAATAATTTAAAAAATACAGATAAAGAAGTATATGATGCAATTGAAAAAGAATTAAATAGACAACGTAACAAAATAGAATTAATAGCATCTGAGAATTTTGTAAGTAATAGCGTAATGGAAGCAATGCGGAAGCTATATGACAAATAAATATGCAGAAGGTTATCCAGCGCATAGATATTATGGAGGATGCGAATATGTAGATATAGCAGAGAGTTTAGCAATAGAAAGAGTAAAAAAACTTTTTGGAGCAGAATATGCAAATGTACAACCACATTCAGGAGCACAAGCTAATATGGCGGTATATTTTGCTGTTTTAGAGCCAGGGGATACTGTTCTTGGAATGAATCTAGCACATGGTGGACATCTAACACATGGAAGCCCGGTTAATTTTTCAGGAAAATTATATAACTTTATTTCTTATGGAGTAGACAAAGAAACAGGAAGAATAAATTATGACGAATTAGAAAGACTAGCTATAGAAAACAAGCCTAAATTAATACTTGCAGGTGCAAGTGCATATCCAAGAGAAATAGATTTTAAAAGAATAAGAGAAATTGCAGATAAAACAAATAGTATATTTATGGTAGATATGGCACATATTGCAGGTCTTGTTGCAGCAGGACTTCATCAAAATCCTGTAAAATATGCAGATATAGTAACAACAACAACACACAAAACACTTCGTGGACCAAGGGGAGGATTAATCCTTTGCAAAGAAGAATATGGTAAAGCAATAGATAAAGCAGTATTCCCAGGAATACAAGGTGGACCTTTAATGCATGTAATATCTGCAAAAGCAGTATGTTTTGGTGAAGCATTAAAACCAGAATTTAAAGAATATCAAAAACAAATAGTAAAGAATGCAAAAGTATTATCAGAAGAGTTATTAAAACTAGGATTTAATTTAGTATCAGGTGGAACAGACAATCATTTAATACTTATAGACTTAAGAAATAAAGGTATAACTGGAAAAGAGTTAGAAACAAGATTAGATGATATAGGAATAACAGTAAACAAAAATGCAGTACCATTTGATACTGAAAAGCCTTCAATTACAAGTGGTATAAGAATAGGAACACCAGCAGTAACAACAAGAGGATTTAAAGAAGAAGATATGGTAAAAATAGCAAATCTTATAAATGAAACAGTAGAAAACTACAAAGACAACAAAGAAGAAATAAGAAGTAAGGTAGCAGAAATCTGCTCAAAATATCCATTATATGAATGAGAGGAGAAAAAATGGCAGACAAACTAATAATAGTCGAATCTCCGGCTAAAGCAAATACAATAAAAAAATTTTTAGGAGGAAGTACAAAAGTTATTGCATCAATGGGACATATAAGGGACTTGCCTAAATCAAAACTAGGTGTTGATACAAAAACTTTTGAGCCACAATATATAAATATAAGGGGAAAAGGCGATTTAATAAAAACATTAAAAAAAGAGGCAAAAGATGCAAAAAAAGTATATATCGCAACTGACCCTGACCGTGAAGGAGAAGCAATTGCATGGCATTTAGCAAATATATTAGGTGTTGAAGACAGCAAAATGTGTAGAGTTACATTTAATGAAATTACAAAAGATGCTGTAAAAAATGCTATAAAAAATCCAAGACAAATAGATATGGATTTAACAGATGCACAGCAAGCAAGACGTGTGCTTGATAGAATAGTTGGATATAAAATAAGTCCTGTTCTATGGAAAAAAGTACAAAAAGGTTTATCAGCAGGAAGAGTACAATCAGTAGCGGTTAAATTAATTGTAGATAGAGAAGAAGAAATTGAAAAATTTATTCCAGAAGAATATTG
>CANQZZ010000103.1 GCA_947628465.1 uncultured Clostridia bacterium | reverse complement strand
TCAAAATCTTCATCTAAGTCTAATGAATCGATAAATATCTCATTATTATTCATATTATATTTTGCAGGCTTTATAAAATTTTCATCCGTTTTTGCATACAAAAGCATTCCTTTTACTTTTCCAGTCTGATTAACATCCGCATTTTTTACATATGTAAAAATTTGATATAAATTATTAGATTTAAATTTTTCTATATTATTCATATAATTTTTTTGAAATATGTTAGAATAATATTTCGCATCTATAATTAATATTCTATCTTCATATTGTAGAGTAATATCTGTAATCATATTTGGTAACAATGCTAAACTCTCTTCTTCACATTTAACATTCCAATTAATATGTTTTGCTGATGGTTTTAATTGAGAAAAATGTACTTTATAATATTCTAAAATAAATTTCTCGTACAATCTATGCATACTCTGGTCATCTAAAAAACTAGATAAAACTATTTTTCCTTCATTTTGGATTAATATTGTACCACTAATAATAAGATGACATACATTTATTAATACTCTATATGATATATTATTTTTGCTAAACTTTATTAAATTCCAATTAATTCTTTTTAAATCTATTGTATCAATGTCTCCTAAGTATTTTAAATTTCTTTTTAATTTTTCTTTTCTTTGCATATTTTCAATTTTATTACTATTAATTAATAAAATAGCTGTACTTTTTATAATTTTATTCATGTATGTATTCACTGAAAATTCATCATATTCACAAATGATCTTAGTGGTGTTAATTAGGTTGGATTTTAATGTTTCATCAATATTAAGTTTACCTTTTATAGTAGGTGTCTTTTCTCTTATCATAACATATTCATTTCTTAAACCTTTTTTTATTTGTTCGGCTAAACAAATATTGAATATTTCACAAAACAAATCATATATTGAGTCAAATTTTTCAGTGCTTAAAGATCTTATCTCCTCTTTTTCTAATCCTCTAAAAGCATATACCATCATCCAATAAATGTTCTTTATATTCTTAATCATTATTTAATAACCTCTCTTAGTACTTCTTTCCAATTATTACATTTATCTTCGTTTTCATACCAATATTCTTCTATTAAAGGTATTAAATCATATTCTACTATTGATTTAATTGTCAAATCATCAATTTGCTCCAAATTACAAAAATATCTATAGCCTATATAAAATTCCTCACCTAAACTTGGATCATTTTTTATATCAATATTTAATTCTTTTATTTTTTCAATTAATTTAATTATTCTTTCATTTTTAAATTTTCTAATATATTCTTCAAAATTACTGTTATTAAAATCAGGTTTAACTGTATAAAATGCAAATCTGCTTCTTAAAGCATAGTCTATCAATGCTAAACTTCTATCTGCTGTATTCATCATTCCTATTATATATAAATTTTTAGGTACAGAAAATAATGTTTTAGAATATGCTAATAATAATTCTTGTCCTCTTTTATCTGACTCTATTAACATTAATAATTCTCCGAATATTTTACTTATATTACCTCTGTTAATTTCGTCTATTATACAATAATATGAATTTTCAGGATCATTTTTAGCCAATTCACAAAACTTAGTAAAAGAACCTTTTTCTATTTTAAATCCACCTTCCTCTTTTGGTCGATATCCCTCTATAAAATCTTCATATGAATAGCTTTGGTGAAATTGGATATTTAAAATTCTTCGTTCATCTTTAGCACCTATGATAGAGTAAACTAATCTTTTAGCTATAAAAGTCTTTCCAACACCTGGAGGTCCTTGTAAAATTATGTTTTTCTTTCTTTTTAATAATTCAATTATTTTGTTATATTCTCCACTTTTGATAAAGACTTCTTCATTAAAATCTGTTTCTCTATATGTTTCTACTTTCATAATTTCACTAGGGACTTTTTCAATGTAATTTGTAAAATTTTCTTTTGTGAAAACAAAATAATAATTATTACTACTATCTATGCCTTTATATAATCCATTATTAAAGGCCTCTTGAAAGTCTTCTATCTTAGCAAAGCATGATTTTGAAGAACCATGATTTCTATTTTCCCATGCATTCCAGGCAACTATAATTGGTGCTCCATAAGTATTTTCATATATTCCCAATAATAAAGTTTTTCTTGCATTTGTAGAAAATCTATTAAACGCTTCATCGTCACAATTCGAGCCTATTTGTATTCTTTTTTCACTTTCTCTTTCTCTTCCTCCATTTGATATTCTCCAACAATAAATGTCTAAAATTGTTAACTTATTTTCTGCATTCAACAACCATCCTATATATGGTTGCTGTTGATTTTGTATCCATTCAAACTTATAATTATTAGAATTCAAAGATTCATGAATAATTTCTTTTATTCTATCTTTTGTTGGCCCTTCTGGGTCTTCTGCATAATATTTTTCTCCATGTATTCCTAATTGATAATATTCCCCCATCACAAATACTCCTTATTATAATTATATAAGGAGTATATCATAAAAATATATTTCTGTAAATTCTATGTAATAAAATATTGTTTTTTTATTTCTTTTGCTATTATTTTAACTAATAATGGTGGAACAGCATTCCCAATTTGTCTCCATTTTTCTTTATAAGTGCCTAGAATTTCATAGTCATCATCAAATGTTTGGATTCTTTTTATTTCGTTAATTCTTAAAAATCTGTTCTTCCAGTGAAAAGGTCCCATATTATTAGATTGACTAGCTTGTATCGTCCAAGATGGCTTTTCAGGAGAAAGTTTTAGTAAAAATGACCAGTACCTTGATCTCCACTTAAATATTGGGTTCGGGTATCCTCTTTCCTTCGTAAAATACAAATAATTATCTCCTGGAGGTACAAGTTTTAGTAATTCCTTATGTTTAGAACCTGCTTGCATATCTTTATCTTCTGGCAAATCATAGTCTAAATCACCTATTGCATCTCCACAGGTAACCCATTTTTTCTTTTTACTACCTTTTTCAATCTTTTCTGGATCACAATACTTTTCTTCAGGAAACACGAATTTTTCGCCAAATTCTTTTTTTACGCCAACACAGATAAAACGCTGTCTAATTTGTGGCACTCCATAATCTGCACAATTAATTACTTTATATGAAATCTTATAACCTAGCCTTTCTGATTCATCTTTTAATAAATTGAATGCTGCTTCATGTGGTTTATATACAAATCCAAATACATTTTCAAAAAAGAAAACTTTTGGATTTACTTCTTCTAAAATTCTAAAATAATTATATAATGTAAATGAATTTTCGTCTTCTAATCCTCTTTTTTTATTCTTTAAATAAAATCTTGACTTTGAATATGCTGGACATGGCGGTCCTCCTACAAGAACATCAATATTTTTATTCTTTAACAATTTTTTTATCTCTTTATATTTAACATCTCTTATATCTTTACATTCTACTATTGTAGATTTACTGTTCTTTTTTAAAGTTTCACATGCTATGGGCCAATTATCTGTTGCATAAGCTATATTAAAGCCTGCTTTTCTGAATCCTAAATCTATTCCTCCACCACCTGAAAAAATACTTAATACATTTATCATAAAACTTCTCCTACTATTGTAAACTATCTTTTAAAAATTCTACCATTGCTTTTGCCATTAAACATGGCACTGCATTACCAATTTGTTTTTGTATAGAACTCCTACTTCCTTCAAATTTATAATTTTCTGGGAAAGTTTGAATCGCAGCTATTTCTGGTACTCTTAATCTTCTTGATTCCCAATGGAATGGTCCTATCCAAGGTCCAGGCTGTGCAGTAATTGTCCAAGAATATCTATCTGGGGATAACTTTAATAAGAAATTCCAAAATTTTTTATCTGCTATAAACTTTGGATTTGGATATCCTGCCCATGCAGTTAATGCCTTATAATTCATTCCTGGTGGAACTTCTTTTAACTCCTCAGCATATCTACCTTCTACTACCTCTTCTGGCTCAAAATATTCTTTCTTATTATATTTCATTATGAATTCTCCTACTGTAGCATATGGTTTTAAAGTTTTGTCCTGTTTTACTTCTATTTCAGAACCATGTGTCTTCTTTGGTTCTTCAGCTTTAAATTTTCCCTTTGTTCCTATTATAAATAACCTTTTTCTGTTCTGAGGGACTCCGTAATTAAGGGCACATGCTTTTATAATTTTGTATTTGTATCCTTCATTTTTTATAATTTTAATAAATTCATCTACTATAACTTTATTTGTTGGATGTAAAAGACTTTCAACATTTTCAAAAACAAATCCATCTGGTTTTAAATCAATAATTACTCTTAAATACTCATTAACCAACTTTGCCCTTGGATCATTAATTCCTCTTCTTGTTTGATTTCCAACCCAATATCCATTTTTAGAAAATGGTTGACATGGTGCTCCACCTATTATAATAAATTTATCATATTCTTCACCACTACATAAATTAATAATTTCAGAACTTTTTATTGAAAATAAATCTCCTTCTAAAATCTTTCCTTTATTCCATTTTTTATTTTTCTTCAAAGTTTTTATACAATCAGAATCAAAATCAGTTGAAAACATTACTTCTACTCCTGCCATAGTTGAACCAATATCTAATCCTCCTGCACCTGAAAATAAACTAATCGCTTTTATCATATCTTCTCCTTTTATCAGCTCTAGAGCTGATATTATACATTTTTCAGTTTATATTATATTATTTTCATGAATTTCTGTCAATAATTTTTTGAAAAAATTTGAATTTATATAAATTTTTGAATTGACATTATAAAGTTTATAATTTATAATTGTTATATAATTTGTATTATATGGGGGCATAGTATGAATTTATCAAAAAAAATAAAAATTTTATGTGCAAAATCCGATATAAGTGTTTCTGAATTAGCACGACTAACAGGAAATACTCCTCAAAATTTTCATGGTAAGATGAAGAGAGAGAGTTTTACTCAAAAGGATTTAGAATTAATTGCTTCTAAAACTAATAGCACTTATAATCCTATTTTTATATTAGAAAATGGAGATCAAATTTAATAATATAATCACTAAATATCTTTCTAAATAACTATTTCAAGTATTAA
>CANQZZ010000102.1 GCA_947628465.1 uncultured Clostridia bacterium | reverse complement strand
TGATAATTAAATGTTATCTATCAATTATTAATAGTGGGTAAAAGGGGATATCAAGTGGTAATGGATAATCAGTGTTATCAGCCGAATATAATAAAAGGGCACAAATTTATTAGGATAAATATTTTATATGTGGAGAAAATTATATGAATGCCATTATTTTAGCCGCTGGGAAAAGTTCTAGAATGTACAAAAGCGGTGCTGATTTGCCTAAAGGATTACTCCCAATATTAGGACTCCCCAATATTGAACGCAATATTCTCATGTTGCATATGATCGATATTTACGAAATTATTATAGCCGTTCCTTTTGACTCAGTACACTTTGATTATTTAGCAGAAAAATATTCCTGCACAGTTATACATATTCCACCGGAAAATAAAAATACCCTTACTTCCATGAACTATTTAATTGAATATATCGGAAATAGTTTTATTATAGAAGGAGATGTGGTCTGTTCTAAAAACATCTTTAAGATCTTTGAACATAGTACATATTATGTTATGAGATATCCCCATCCCGAATGTGATGAATGGAACGTAATTACAGATGCCGATGACAATATCCTCAATTTTGAAATAGGAACACATCTTACACCAGCCATATTTGGAATTTCTTTTTGGATTCAAAAAGATAGTTACTTATTAAAAGACTACTTAAAAGTTCAACTACAAAATAGCCAAGCAGCTGAAAACGAATTCTTTTGGGATGACAATATAATAGAATTGTTAGGGAAAATTTGTTTGAAGGCTTATGAAATTTCTCCAACTATCGCATGTGAAATGAATACTATGTCAGAATATCAGTATGCGGCCAATCTATGTAAAGAGATGATAGCCTCACCTAAAATATACTTTGATAACAGTTATGTTCGGAAAAACAATAAAATTTTTCAGATATATAGTAGCAATGACAAAAAACGCAATTTGATTTGGTTAGGGAAATTGCTTGCGTGTTATAATGAGGATTTGAATTTTACTAAAAAAAATTTATATAATTATTGGTATAATCTGAAGGAATTTGTTTTTGTTGTAAAAAATGATAAAAACAAAGAAATTGCTTTTTTTTCTCTTGTAATAAGAAAAGATTTCATTTTATTGCGCAGATTATTTATTAATTCTCACTTTAGAGCAATGGGGCTTGGCAAGAAGATTATAAGTTGCATTTTACTATTTTCCTTATCGTGCAATAAAAATTTGCGAGTTAATGTATATGATAAAACAGCTGAAGAGTTTTATGCGCATCTTGGAGCAAAAAAAATATTTTCAACATTTCAGTGGACATTATCAAAACAATGTGAAGGTGATTCTGATGAATAGTAAAGATTTAGTTTTAGATATTTTGTCATTCTACAAAGATAAAACCTTTGATTATGATGTATATATTGTTGCTGATCTTCAAACACGCACTAGTAAAATAAATCCCAAGCAAATTTTACACGCAGATGAAAATGAGTTTTTTTCGCGTAGTGAATTTGCAGAAATCACGTCTGCTATATTTTACAGTTTTGGTTTTGCCAGAACATTTTATTCTGAAATAGAATTCATAAAATATATACTAGAAAAAAACATATGTTATAGCGAATGTATTGTCTATAACTTTGCCAGAGATGGACGTGCTAACGGCAAAAAATCTTTAATTCCTGCCTTTTGTGATCTATTAAATATAATGTATACAGGTAGTGACGCTTTTGTAATCTCTTTACTTCGTAATAAGTATATATATACGGAATTTTTGAAAAAAAATAATATATCTGTCCCCGAAAGCAAAATATTTTCACAACCCGAAGATTTTTCAGACTTATTAACTATTTTTTCTGATCATCAAGTAATAGTCAAAAATAGGTACGAGTCTGCAAGTATTGGACTATCTTCAGAAAATGTATTTCAATTTAATAAAGATTCATATGAAAAATTGCAATTACTGTTACATAATATGAAAACAAATTCTCTATTAATTCAAGAATATATTGATGGAATAGAATGTGAAGTTTTAGTTTTACAATATAAAGGAGCATATTATGCACTAAATCCTGTTAAAATAATATTTAATACGAAGCATAATTTTATCGATTCTGATACATCAAATCAATATAATTATACATTTGATATTTTAAAATCTCCTGCTAATGGTACAATTCAAGAAATGGCAATATTGGCAGCAAAAATTCTTGGCATTAAAGACTATGCCAGGTTTGATTTTCGACTTAAAAACAACGTTCCATACCTAATTGATATTGCTGGAACTCCATATACAATCTATCATAGTTCAATATCCTACCTATTTACTAATTATTATCACTTACCGTATGAATCTATTTATAAAGTTATTATTGCATGTATGTTGTCAAATTATGAAATCACTTAAAAATAAGATGTATATTGTAAGTCAGAAAGCATCAATCCTCTATAAAAAAATTTGGATAGAATTTGTTCTTGACGCTTTGTTTGAACCAAGTTATTACAGAAATCATATGCATTTTTCTTTTCCTTATTACTAATCATCACTTTTACCGCATTAAGTTTCGTTTCCCAAAAGATTTCCTGCTTACGAAACAATGCAGGGACAAAATTGCTTAAAGTACTTACTATTTTTTCAGCTTTATGCCAATTACCATCATTAATGGAACAATATAAATCGAACCAAGCAAAATAATAGCGATAAAAATCATCTATATTTTCATCAGTGACATCTGCTATGTTTTTGCATTTATAGAGTTTTTCTAATTTTGTTTTGTATTTACAATACTGTTCCTTATCGTTAATATATAAACACAATGAGCAAATATTAGTATAAATTACAAACTGTGTTGCATTTGCTTCATTTGTTAATAATTTTTTTAAATTTATTATAGTCTTTTTTGCAACATTACTTACTTCTCTTGCGCTCCCCAATTGTTGTTCAACAAGTAAAAAATTTGCAATAAGTTCATTGTTATCCAATTTCTCTATTTGCGGCAAAACAATCTGTTTTTCTAAACATTCTTTTCTTACTTTTTGACATATATCTATAGCATGTTGAAATTCCTGTATTACAATATATGTTCCAGCCTGACAAATTAAAGTAACGTAGTATTCTATCCAAATTTCATGGTTGCTAAAATATTTTTTTGCTTTTTCATAATAAATATCACAAGAAGCTTGATTCACAAATAAGAAAGCCTTTCTATTAAATACATTTTCTATGTATTCGCCAAGACTTTTTTGCTTTTTACTTATTTGATGACCACTATTCAGGCCTTTACTTAAATCATACAATTTTTGAAATAATTTATAATCATTATTTTGATCTAAAATACATGGTGCTATATCATATATAATCTTTAATCTTAATATATTTTCATCTATTTGTAGTATCCCATCTATTTCCGTATTATCAATTATCATATCATTTTCTGCATAATTAATACATTTATTTAATATATGATTAGAAAGGGGTGTATTCATGGAGGTCTTTCTATATAGCACCCCAAAATATTCGCATGTAATAACGGCCATGACAGTCATATCCAAAAACATATTTTCAATTCTATTATAATCGGAATTAATTTTAGATAAATTTTCTACATTCATTATATCGTCAAAAAAACTTTTGATTAAATTAAAACGATACTGCCTATCCTTTTCAACATTAGTAGAAGAAAAAATTTTTTCAATCATTTTAATTTTTGTATTATCAGATATTATTCTTGCAAATGAATATGCCAGCAAAAATAACGTTTCAGATAAGTTGCTCAAGCATCCCAGAAATCTATAAATATAATGTGCTCTTATATAATATTCGTCTGGTTCATATTGCGTATAATAGTTATAGTATGAAATGAGCAGATCGTCCCTTTTTTGAATAGACAGTTTTTCAATGTTTTCCTGTATCTCGTCTGAAATGAACCTATAATATTTCTTTGGATCTTTTTCTAGTAGAGCTTCTTCGCACGCCATATCAAGCCCCTGTACTATTAATGGCACACGTTTTTCAACAATATTTTTTAAAAGTTGTGCTGTAATTTTTTTTATAGCTAACGCTGCTGAAAAAATAATTTCCTCGATATCATTATTACTTATTTTTTTCTTTTGACCTTGATCTTTCAGCATAGCTAGTCGTCTTTTTACCACATCGTCCAATGTATCGAGGTATTCATTGTTCTGAACACCTATTTCATCATAAAGAAAATTAGCCAAATTTAAATTACCATTACATAAAGAATAAATTTTTAAAATATCTACTTTTACAAGTTTATTTTGTAATTTAAAAAAATTTTCTATATCAGTTTTGCCATAATTATGTAATTTTATTATTTTTACTGACTCAGTACATACCCAAAAATCATCCGTATATATTTCTGGTATACTTGTAACAAATATATATATTTTTTTGTTGAAATCTTTCTCCAAACGTTGAATATTTTTAACTATTTGAAAAGTCAAAAAACGTATTTCGTCAGAAATATTTTCAATACTATCTACGCAAATCAAAATATTTTTTTGGGGCAATGATGCAAATATGTTTCGGATTTTTTCGTATTGAGACAAAGAACTATCCCATCCCACAGTAAAACCTAACGAAAAGGTTGCTATTCCAACCGAAAGTCCAATTGAATTTATTTTTTTGATATTTTCATTGTTATTTTGTGATCGAAATTCATCAATTGAATTCAAAAAAATATGAAATTTATCATGTGAAAGTTTTCTTATTAGTTCGTTGGTTATATATGTTTTCCCCTGTCCGCGAGTCGCTTGTATGAGTATTACAGATTCTGCAGAGTTAAAAGAATACTTTTCTACTAACTCTGTTATTAACTTATCCCTTCCTTCCAATCCTCTATACAAATTCATAATCATTTCCTCTTTTGAAAAAGTCAATGCTTTCAAGCCCATTTTTACTTTTTTAATTTTGGTGATAACACTTGATCATCCACCACTACCTGATAATCTCAAATTGTACACTACAAATAAATAATGAATAACATTTAATTATCATTTTCCTATTCTTATTTTTATCTTATACATAGTAAATTTAAATTAGTAAATGTATTGACG
>CANQZZ010000101.1 GCA_947628465.1 uncultured Clostridia bacterium | reverse complement strand
ATGACACGCACTTCAAAAATGGCAGAAGTCTTGAATATCAAGCTTTCTGCCATTTAACTGTCAAATTTAGGATTATAACACAAGAAAAAAATAAAAACTATAAAATTTGCAAATAATATTTTAACATGCTATAATTATTTTATACTGATGAAAAAAAGAAGGTGCTAAAAATGATAGTGCTAATATTAATATATGTATTAATATTTGTAATATTTGCATTAATTGTATTTGCAATTGCACAAATAAAAGCTGCAGGGATTAAAGTAAAAGATTTTTGGAGTTTTATAGAAGCAAACCAAATTTTAGATAAATTATATAGATTTACAAGAAAATATGAAAGACTAACTCCTCAAGAACAATTAATATTTTTATCAGAAGCAGAAAAAGTATTTGATGCATTCGATAAAGTGCCTAGCATGTTATGGGAAGAGGAATATCAAAAATACATGGATGTATTAGATAAATATAAAAATATAAAAGTAGTAAGATGGTCACAAAATTAGTAAATATAAAAAATAATTAAAGATAAAAATATATTTCATAAATATAATTAAAAGCTAAGAGAAAATTAAACTCTTAGCTTTTTTATAGTTTTTATTTCATCAAGCAAATTATCAATAACTTCTTTTCTTTTTAAATAAGCAGTTCTGTATTCTTCTAAAATATATTTATAATTTCTAAAATCTTCACCTTTTTCAAGCATTGCTTGCATACAAGCTGTATAATATTCTTTCTTTTTATCATTCTTAGCAAGCTCTCTTTTTACATTGAAATGGCTGATTTGTTCTAGTCTTTTTATTTGCCCATCTAAATATTTTGTATAATCTAGAATACAGCTTATTTCATAATTAATATCATCTATTGTTACCTTACATAAACATTTAACAATCTTTGGATTTATTTTTCCTATCTTAGAATTTTCTTCCATACTCTTTAAGGCAACTGACTTTGGAGTAATAGGTTGAGCATCTTGTATTAAAAGTTTTAAAGTATCTGTAATTCCAACGTGAGTTTTATATTGCCTTTTACTAACTATAGCATCAAATTCATCAGCAACTCTAATAATTTGACCTTCAATAGGAATATCATCTTTAGTTAAACCTTTAGGATATCCAGTTCCATTTAATGCTTCATGATGATATATTGTTCCAGCGCTATATGGGCGAAGCTTAGGATCTTCCATACACATATTATATCCTAAAGTAGTATGCGTTTTTATAACTTCATATTCCTCATCAGTTAAAGGACCATTTTTTTGCAAAATATTTGGCGGGATAAATAGTTTACCAATATCATGTAAGTATGCACATGTTGTACAATACACAGTAAAATCTTTATTCATATGCATATATTCACATAGACGACAAGTTATACTTGCAACATTTTCACTATGTAATCTAGTATATGGATCTAAAGTATCAAGCATACTTAATTGATATCTAACAGTTTCCTCCAAGTTATAAGATTTAAGATTTGTTTTATCATAAAAATTTAATTCTTGATTCATCATTTGCACTCCTAAAATTAATATAAAATTAATACCTTATATATTAATTTTATAGCTAATATTTGCTAGCGTCAAGTAAAAAATATAAAAATATAACAAAAAAAGGGAGAAAAAACTCCCATTTTATTTGTTTTTAAATTTCCATTTGACTGCTTAAGAAACCTGCTGCTGATTGAACTACTTTTAATTCCATTTCACCCATTTTAGTGTTTTGCTCTTTTGATAGTAAAATAACACTTCCGTATAACATCACCATCAGATATAATAGGGTAGATTACTTGAGAATTATATCTTCTTTCCTTATTATCATTTTGAGTTATTGGAACAGCTAATTCATTATTTTCCTTACTAGTATATATTTCTTTATTTTCCATTATTTTTTCTAATTCAGGACTCAAAGATTGTTCTAAGAATTCCTTTTTAGAACCTCCAGATACGGCGATTACAGAATCTTTATCTGTGATACAAGCAATATGCCCTGTTGTTTTTGAAAGAGTTTCTGCATATCCAGTAGCAAATTCAGAAAGTTCACCAATAGGAGAGTACTTTTTTAATATAACTTCTCCTTCTTTATCAGTAAATATTTCTAAAGGATCACCTTCCTTAATATGAAGTGTTCTTCTAATTTCTTTAGGAATAACGATTCTACCTAAATCATCTATTCTTCTTACTACGCCTGTTGCTTTCAAAATTTTCCCTCCTTTATCTTGTTTTGGATTTAATTTTATTATTTGTTTTGAAATTAAAATTATGCATAATTTTGACAAAAAAATTTAAAATTTAAAAGCACAAATTTTATAAATTAATAATGCAAATAACAATTTATAAAATTAAAATATAAAAATACTTGTAAATATAGTAAAAAATTTGTATAATAATACAGTAAAATATTTTAGGAGGAAACACATTGAAGACAATAGATTTGAAAGATACGTATTTAAAATTTTTTGAAAGTAAAGGACATAAAATTATTCCAAGTGCACCAATAATACCAGAAAATGACCCAACATGTTTGTTTAACACAGCTGGAATGCAACCATTAGTACCATATTTAAAAGGCGAGCCACATCCTGAAGGAACAAGACTTACAGATGTGCAAAAATGTTTTAGAACAAATGACTTAGACTCAATAGGTGACACAACTCATCATACATTTTTTGAAATGTTAGGAAATTGGTCTTTAGGTGACTATTTTAAAAAAGAATCAATAACATGGAGCTTAGAACTTTTAACTAAATATTTAGACATACCAAAAGAAAAATTAGCAGTTACTGTATTTAAAGGGAATAGCATTGTATCAGCAGATACAGAGTCAGCAGATATTTGGAAGTCTTTAGGAATAAGTGAGAATAGAATTGCATTTTTAGAAGACAATTGGTGGCCTAATATGGAAATGCTTGGACCATGCGGTCCAGATACAGAAATTTTTTATTGGAGAGCTAATTGCGAAGTTCCTGAAAAATTTGACGCAAACAATGAAAATTGGGTAGAAATATGGAATAATGTTTTTATGCAATATAATCATGAACAAAATGGAACATTTACTCCATTAAAAAATAAAAATGTTGACACAGGACTTGGAGTAGAAAGAGTAACAGCAATATTAGAAGGATATACTGATAACTATAAATCATCTATATGGAAAGATGTAATACAAAAAATAGAAGAAATATCAGGTTTATCTTATGATGATGAAAATAATTCTAGAAGCATGAGAATTATTGCAGACCATATAAGAGCAATAGTTATGATATCAGGAGACGAAGCTGGAATAAAGCCATCTAATACTGACCAAGGCTACATTTTAAGAAGATTAATTAGAAGGATGATTAGATACGCAAAAAAATTAAATATAGATATAAATTCTAATTGGGAACAAGAACTTGCAACTTTAATTATAAATAAATATTCTAAATACTATAACGAACTTGAAAAAAATAAAAATGATATATTAGAAACATTAAAAACAGAAAAAATCAAATTTAATAGAACATTAGAAAAAGGACTTAAAGAATTTGAAAAAGTAGTTAATAATTTAGAAGGAAATTTAATTAATAAAGATATAGCATTTAGACTATATGATACATTTGGATTCCCAATAGAACTTACAGAAGAACTAGCAAAAGAATTAAATTTAAAAGTAGATACAGAAGGCTTCAAACAAAAATTTAAAGAGCATCAAGAAAAATCAAGAGAAGGTGCAACAGGAAAATTCAAGGGAGGACTTGCATCAACTGGAGAAATGGAAACTAAATATCATACAGCAACACATCTTTTAAATGCTGCATTAAAACAAGTTTTAGGACCTCACGTACATCAAAAAGGAAGTAATATAACAGCAGAAAGAATGAGATTTGACTTTTCTCATCCAGAAAAAATGACTGACGAACAAAAACAAAAAACAGAAGAATTAGTAAATCAATATATACAGCAAGCAATACCAGTAGAAAAACTTGAAATGAAAAAAGAAGATGCTTTAAAGCTAGGTGCAGAAGCTATGTTTATAGACAAATATGGAGATGTTGTTACAGTATATAAAATAGGTGATGTATCATTAGAATTATGCGGTGGACCACATGTTGACAATACAAGTAAATTAGGACATTTTAAAATAAAAAAAGAAGAATCATCATCAGCAGGAGTACGTAGAATAAAAGCTATATTAGAATAATAAAAAGGAGAGATAAAAATGGAAGATTGTATATTTTGTAAAATATCAAATAAAGAAATACCATCTAGCATAGTATATGAAGATAATGAAATAATAGCATTTAGAGATGTAAATCCACAAGCACCAATTCATATATTGGTAATACCTAAAAAACATATTTCATCTCTAATAGATTTAAAAGAAGAAGATGAAATCTTAGTAGGAAAAATATATACAGTTATAAATAAAATAGTAGAACAAGAAGGCATAAAAGAAAAGGGATTTAGAGTAATAGTAAATTGTGGAAATGACGGAGGACAAGAGGTAAAACATTTACATTTTCATATATTAGGCGGAAAAAAATTAGGCTTAAAAATATGTGGTTAGGCATATAAAAATTTAAAAATATGTGATATAATATAGTTATAAACACATAGTGGAGGTGTTGAATATGACTACAAATAAATATAGTAATTTTTTAACTGTACTTTTAGTTGTACTTATAGTAGCTATATTAGTAGGTGTAGGATTTTTAGTATATAATTATGTTATAAAACCAAATATAGATGATAAAAGGTCAATTGAAGCTATAGAAGAATTTGATAGAACTGTAGAAGAAAATAAAGTAGAAAATGAACCAGTAGATGATGAATTTTCTAATACAATATCAGCAGGAGAAAGTCAAACTACAGGAGAGCCAGCAAACAGAAAAGTATATTATCAAGGATTTGTAATGCTTGGTTATATAACGATACCAAAAACAAATGTAAGACTACCAATACTTGATACTGTTACTCCAGAATCACTAAATACAGCAGTAGCAGCCCTATATCCAAGTAATCCACAATTAAATGAACCAGGAAATGTTGTAATAATAGGACATAATTATAGAAATGGACAATTTTTCTCAGACAACAATAAATTATCTGTAGGAGATAAAATTATGATAAAAGATAATTCAGGAAGAGAATTAACATATACAATT
>CANQZZ010000100.1 GCA_947628465.1 uncultured Clostridia bacterium | reverse complement strand
TGATATTATAATAAAGCACATATTTTGCAAATAAAGTATGTAGCTCTTAGAACATTAAGGGTGGTTAAAATAAATAAATTAAAAATTTAAATTTAGTAATAGAATAAAAGTGTAGGGATGTAGGACTTTAGACGCATCCAAAAAGTAAAAATAAAATTACTTTTCCTACACTTTTTTGTATTGTTTTTAAAAGTTGAATAAGGAGGAATTAAATACTTACTAAGGTTATAGAAATCAAAATTAATTTAGGGCAGTACGGTTTTGAGGAATATAATACATTAGTATTTAAGAGGGACCTTGTTTAATAGATAAATATATCTGCTCAATTAAAACAAAGGGAGTTGATTTATTTGTTAACAGACTTAAAATATGAAAAGACAACAAGGAAAACATTTGCAAGAATCGGAGACTTTATTGATATTCCAAATCTAATAGAAGTTCAAAAAGATTCTTATGATTGGTTTGTAAGGGAAGGACTTGGAGAAGTATTAAAAGATATCTCACCAATCATCGATTATTCTGGTAATTTAGTTCTTGAATTTTTCGATTATTATATGGAAGAAAAAACTAAATACTCTTTGGAAGAAGCAAAGGAAAGAGATGCAACTTACTCTACAAGATTACATGTAAAAGTAAGGCTTATTAATCGTGAAACTGGAGAAATTAAAGAACAAGAAATTTATTTAGGAGATTTCCCACTAATGACAGATAGTGGTACATTTGTAATTAATGGAGCAGAAAGAGTTGTAGTAAGCCAACTTGTTCGTTCACCTGGATGTTATTATGAATCAGACTATGATAAAACAGGAAAGAAATTATACAAAGCTACGGTTATGCCAATTAGAGGAGCATGGCTTGAATATGAAACAGATGGTAATGATATATTCTATGTAAGAATAGATAGAACAAGAAAATTACCTATAACAGTTCTATTAAGAGCAATAGGACTAGTTTCTGACGACCAGATTATAGATGTATTTGGAGAAGATGAAAAGATTTTAGCAACAATAGCAAAAGATACAGTTAAAACAAGTGAAGAAGCAATAGTTGAAATTTACAAAAAATTAAGACCAGGAGAGCTTCCAACAGTTGATGCTGCAAGAAACCTATTCAACAATTTATTCTTTGATCCAAGAAGATATGATTTAGCAAAAGTAGGAAGATATAAATTTAATAAAAAATTAAATTTAGCATCTAGAATAGCAGGACAGGTTGCATATAGCGATATTTTAAATTCTGAAACAGGAGAAATATTAGTAGAGAAAGATACAGTTATATCTAAAGAAGTTGCAAAACAAATACAAGATTCAGGTATAAATATTGTTGATGTAAAAGTAGATGACAAAAAAGTAAGAGTAATAGGAAATGGAACAGTAGATATAAATGCTTATGTTGATACTGAAAAATTAGGAATTAAAGTTAAAGAACTTGTAAATTATGAGATATTAAAAAACATATTAGAAAATACTAATAAAAAAGACTTGAAAAAAGTAATTGAAGAAAGAATGGAAGAACTTGTTCCAAAACATATAGTAACAGAAGATATGATATCATCTGTAAACTATTTATTAAACTTACAATATGGTCTAGGAAAAGTTGATGATATCGACCACTTAGGAAATAGACGTATAAGATGCGTAGGAGAATTATTACAAAATCAATTTAGAATTGGTCTTACAAGACTAGAAAGAGTTGTTCGTGAAAGAATGACAATACAAGACTTAGATGTTATAACACCACAAACATTAATAAACACAAAACCAATAACATCATCAATAAGAGAATTCTTTGGAAGTTCACAATTATCACAATTTATGGATCAAACAAACCCATTATCAGAATTAACACATAAAAGAAGAATTTCAGCTTTAGGACCTGGAGGACTTTCAAGAGAAAGAGCAGGATTCGAAGTTCGTGACGTACACTATACACACTATGGAAGACTTTGCCCAATAGAATCTCCAGAAGGACCAAACATTGGACTTATATCTGCACTTTCAACATTTGCAGTAATTAATGAATATGGATTTGTAGAAACACCATATAGAAAAATAGATCCAAAAACACATAAAGTAACAGACGAAGTTAAATATATGACAGCAGATGAAGAAGACGAATACATAATAGCTCAAGCAACAGAGCCTATGACAAAAGACGGAAAATTCAAAAACAAAATGATAAGAGTAAGATACTTAGACGAAGTTACAGAAGTAGAAGCAGATAAAGTTGACTATATTGACGTATCACCAAAACAATTAGTATCTGTAGGTGCTGCAATGATACCTTTCTTAGAGCATGATGACGCAAACCGTGCATTAATGGGTGCTAACATGCAACGTCAAGCAGTTCCTCTAATGATTACAGACTCACCAATAGTTGGAACAGGTATAGAATACAGAGCAGCAAAAGACTCTGGAATTACAGTAGTTGCAAAAAATGATGGTGTAGTTGAAAGAGTTACTGGTGACGAAATTATCATAAAAACAAAATCAGGTGAAAAAGATACATATAGACTACGTAAGTTTAAAAGAACAAATGGTGGTACATGTATAAATCAACACCCAATAGTTGTAAAAGGTGAAAAAGTAAAAGCAAATGATGTTATAGCAGATGGACCTTCTACACAAAATGGTGAGATGGCACTTGGTAAAAACGTACTTATAGCATTTACAACATGGGAAGGATACAACTACGAGGACGCAATTTTGCTTAGTGAAAGATTAGTTAAAGAAGATGTTTACACATCAATACATATAGAAGAATACGATTGTGAATGTAGAGACACAAAACTTGGAGCAGAAGAAATTACAAGAGATATTCCAAACGTAGGTGAAGAAAACTTAAAAGACTTAGACGAAAATGGAATAATAAGAATAGGTGCAGAAGTAAGACCTGGAGACATTTTAGTAGGAAAAGTTACTCCAAAAGGAGAAACAGAATTATCAGCAGAAGAAAGATTACTTCGTGCAATATTCGGTGAAAAAGCAAGAGAAGTAAGAGATACATCTTTAAGGGTACCTCATGGAGAAGCAGGAACAATCGTTGATGTAAAATTATATAACAGAGAAAACTCAGACGAACTTGGACCTGGCGTTAATGAAGTGATTAGAGTATATATTGCTCAAAAGAGAAAAATATCAGTTGGTGATAAAATGGCTGGACGTCATGGTAACAAAGGTGTTATATCAAGAATACTTCCAGTTGAAGATATGCCATTTATGCCAGACGGAACACCAGTCGATGTTGTTCTAAACCCACTTGGTGTACCTTCTCGTATGAACCTTGGTCAAGTTTTAGAGGTTCACTTAGGAGCAGCAGCAAGACTATTAGGAATGAAAGTTGCAACACCAGTATTTGACGGTGCAACAGAAGAAGATATAGTAGAATTATTAAAAGAAGCAGGACTTTCAGAAGATGGTAAAACAATACTTTATGATGGAAGAACAGGAGAGCCTTTCGACAAACCAATCACAGTTGGTGTAATGTATATGCTTAAACTTCACCACTTAGTAGATGACAAGATACATGCTCGTTCAACTGGACCATACTCATTAGTAACACAACAACCTCTTGGAGGTAAAGCACAATTTGGTGGACAAAGATTTGGAGAAATGGAGGTTTGGGCACTAGAAGCTTATGGTGCAGCATATACACTTCAAGAAATATTAACAATCAAATCAGACGATGTTGTAGGAAGAGTAAAAACTTATGAAGCAATTGTTAAAGGCGAAAACGTTCCAGAACCAGGAGTTCCAGAAAGCTTTAAAGTATTAGTAAAAGAACTACAAAGTTTAGGACTAGATGTACGCTTGTATTCTGAAGACGATGAAGAATTAGAACTTAAAGAAAATATTGATGAAGGAATAGACTTAAATCTAGAAGAATTAAACAAAGTTATGCCTGACGAAGAAGCAGTAGTTGATGAAGGAGAAATGTCTGGAGACTTCATAGAAGAAGATTTTGATGAAGAAGTAATGGAAGAAGACGAAGAAGATGACGAGGATATTGAAGATGATGAAGAAATATTTGACAACGACTTAGCAGAAGACAATATCTTAAATGATGAGGACATAGAAGACAAATAATAATGAACAGTGAATAGCATAAGATTCACTTCATGAAATTTAAAGGGGGAAAAGCCTTAATGGAAAATAAAGAGAAAGATGAATTAGAGATATTCAATAAACTAAAAGTAGGTTTAGCATCTGATGAAAAAATAAGAGAATGGTCAAAAGGAGAAGTAAAAAAACCTGAGACAATCAATTACAGAACTTTAAAACCAGAAAAAGATGGTCTATTCTGTGAAAAAATATTTGGGCCTACAAAAGACTGGGAATGTCATTGTGGAAAATATAAAAGAGTAAGATATAAAGGAATAATATGCGATAGATGCGGAGTTGAAGTAACAAAATCAAAAGTAAGACGTGAAAGAATGGGTCACATCGAACTTGCTGCACCAGTTGCACATATTTGGTACTTTAAAGGAATTCCAAGTAGAGTTGCATTAATATTAGACATTTCACCAAGAAGTCTTGAAAAAGTTATATACTTTGCATCATATATAGTACTTGATAAAGGAACAACAGACCTTACAAAATGCCAAGTATTAACAGAAAAAGAATATAGAGAAGCTGAAGAAAAATACGGAAAAGGTTCTTTTGTTGCAAAAATGGGAGCAGAAGCAATAAGAACTTTGCTTCAAGAAGTTGATTTAGACAAATTATCAGCAAAACTTAAAAAAGAATTAGAAAAAGCAAGTGAGCAAAAGAAATCAAAAATCGTTAAAAGATTAGACACAGTTGAAAGTTTTAGACAATCTGGAAACAAACCAGAATGGATGATTATGAGTGTTATTCCAGTAATACCACCAGAAATAAGACCAATGGTACAATTAGATGGTGGAAGATTTGCAACATCTGACTTAAATGATTTATATAGAAGAGTTATAAACAGAAATAACAGATTAAAAAGATTATTAGAATTAGGTGCACCAGAAATAATTGTAAGAAACGAAAAACGTATGCTTCAAGAATCTGTAGATGCCCTAATAGATAACGGAAGACGTGGAAGACCAGTTACAGGTGCTGGTAACAGACCTTTAAAATCTTTATCAGATATGCTTAAAGGAAAACAAGGACGTTTCCGTCAAAACTTACTTGGAAAACG
>CANQZZ010000099.1 GCA_947628465.1 uncultured Clostridia bacterium | reverse complement strand
ATATAGATTATATTAAATATTAAAAAATAAAGAAAGGAGCGTATGGTTATTTAAGTTATTAAATATATCATACAAGTTAAAATATGATAGCTTTTCTTATAATTTTAGTAATATTATTTTTTTTATCATTAATTTTTTTTATATTGTGCTTGTCAAATATAGAAATAGAAATAAATAAATTGTTGATAGATACTAAAGGAAAAAGAAATGAAAAAATAAAAGATTATCTTTTTTATATAAGATTAAAATTACTTGGCAAAATTACTCTTTTAAAAATAAAAATAGATAATGATAAAATAAACAAAGTAAAAAAATCTAAAGTTTTAAATAGCAAATTATTTAAAAAATTAAGCGAATTAAATATTAAAGATATTAAGTTAGTAGATAAAAGTAAAATCATAGAAAGTATAAAAGAATTAAATATAAGGGTAAATAAATTAGATTTATATTTTGCAATATCTATATCAGATAATATACTGACATCATTTGCAGTAGTAATACTTGCAACACTTATCTCAGTAATAGTTGCAAAAAATATAAAAAATGGAAGTAATAAAGATGAATATATGTATGAAATAAAGCCGATATATGAATACAAACCACGACTTAAAATTAAACTAAATTGTATAATTGATGTAAAAATTGTACATATTATGAATGTAATATATATGTTAATAAAGAAAAGGAGTGTAAAGTATGATGAGAGAACATCCAATAGAAGGACTTATGTCTGCAGCAATGAATAGTATTCAAGATATGGTTGATGTAAATACTATTATAGGAGATCCAATAGAAACAAGTAATAATATTGTAATTATACCTATTTCAAAAGTGTGTTTTGGTTTTGCTGCAGGAGGGAGTGAATTTAATGAGGAGACAATTGACGAATATAGCAAAAGAGAAAAAGAGGAAATGATACAATACAAATTACCATTTGGAGGAGGTTCAGGTGCAGGTGTAAGTATAAATCCAGTTGCTTTTTTAGTAGTACAAGAAGAAAGTGTAAAACTTCTTCCAGTAAATCACTCATCTGCTATAGATAAGTTACTAGATTATGTGCCAGATTTATTCGATAAATTAAGTAGTGCGATGAAAAAGGATGTAAAAATTAAAGTAAAATGTCCTGATAAAGAAGAAAATATAAAAATATTTAAAGAAGATAACAATGAAGGTAGCGATAAAAAGAAAAATAAAGATAGTAAAAAAGATAAAGAAAATAAAGAAGATTATACTTATGAATTTGAGTATGATGAAACAGAGGAAGAACAAGACGATTAATTTATAAAATATAAGAGGAGGACCCAAATGAAAAAGATTTTAATTACTATATTTGCTTTATCTCTTTGTTTAAGTGGTTGTGGAAATAAAGATAATATTAGTAATGATGATAAACAGAACAGTTACAATGCAGAAAGAACAATTAGTTTAGATAACATAGATAATACAAATAATAATAATATAAATAATACAAATGCAGATTTAAACACAGACAATAATTCTGATGATACAAATAAAGACGATAAAGAAAATAAAAATGAAAAAACAGAACTTTCATCTTTTTCTACTAAAGTATATACTCCAAATGATAAAGGAAGACAAAACAATATACAAATAACGTGTTCTAAGTTAAACGAAACAGTAGTAAAGAAAGGAGAAACTTTTTCTTTTTGTGATACTGTAGGAAAAGCTACTCCTGAGAAAGGTTATCAAAAAGCAGATATTTTTGATAAAGACGGAAACAAAATAAAGGGATATGGTGGAGGAAACTGCCAAATAAGTAGTACATTATATAATGCAGTTCTTGCTTTGCCAAATCTTACTGTTATAGAAAGACATGAGCATAGTAGAAAGGTATATTATGTTCCAGAGGGAAAAGATGCTGCAGTTGCTTATGGCAGTATAGATTTTAAATTTAGAAATGATTATGATTACGATATAAAAATATATGCTTCAGCAGATACTAATCATATATACACAAAAATAGTTAAGGCTTAAATTTCTATTCTAAAAAACTTCTTAAGCGCATAAATATTTACTAATATTTATGACTTAGGAGGTTTTTTATATGCATTTAAAAAAATTATTATATATAACTTGCAGTATTTTAATAATAATTACTTTAATTATTCCTGCTTTTTCGTATGCAATAGATGAAGATAGCATTTATGTTTGGTCAAGTGATAATTCTTCTGTATCAACATCTGTTGCACCAGAAAAAAATAGCGAAAAGCAAAATAACGAGGAAGAAAGTAATAAGCAAGAAGGCGAGGAAAGCAAAGAAAGCTCTCGGAAATTTTTTAGGAATTACATCAGGAAGCGCAATTTTGATGGATCAAAAGACAGGTGAGATTTTATATGAATATAATTCACATGAAAAATTAAGACCAGCTAGTGTCACAAAAGTAATGACTATTCTTTTAACAATGGAAGCATTAGATAATGGTATAATTAGCCTAGATGACACTGTACCATGTTCAGAAAAAGCAAGCTCTATGGGTGGTTCTCAAATTTGGCTTGATACTACTGAAACCTTAACTGTAAATGAAATGCTAAAAGCGATTTGTGTTGTGTCAGCAAATGATTGCTCAATGGCAATGGCAGAATTCCTTGCAGGTTCAGAAGAACTATTTGTAGAGCAAATGAATAAAAGAGCAAAAGAACTTGGAATGAATGATACGACATTTAAAAATTGTCATGGAATAGATGAAGATGGACATTTAACATCTAGCTATGATATTGCACTAATGTCAAGAGAACTAATAACAAAGCATCCTAAAATTACTGAATATACTACAATTTGGATGGATAGTTTAAGAGATGGTAAGTCAGAACTTGTTAATACAAATAAACTTATACGAAATTATGATGGCGCAACAGGACTAAAAACAGGGTCTACATCTACAGCACTTTTTAACTTATCTGCAACAGCAACACGTGGAAATCTTTCGTTAATAGCAGTAATTATGAAGGGTGAGACTTCGGCTATTCGTTTCGCAGAAGCAAAAAAACTTCTTGATTATGGTTTTAGTAATTTTGAATATATAGAATGTTCAAAAAAAGGCGATATTGTAAAAACAGTAAATGTAGATAAAGGAATATTTAATAGTGTAGATGCGATTTTAGAAGAAGATAGTGGATGTTTAATTGAAAAAGGAAAATCCAAAGCAATATCTTCAAACATAGTATTAGATGATAATATATCTGCACCAATATCGGCTGGGCAAAAATTAGGAGAAGTTACTTATCTACTTGATAATGAAGAAATTGCAAAAGTAAATATTGTAGCAAAACAAGATGTAAAAAAATTAAATATTGTAAATATGTGCACAAGAACTATTGAAAGTTGGTTTAATTTATTAAGATAAAAACTTATGTTAATATAATAGAAAAAGTAAAATAGATATAGACTTTTTTAATAAAATGAATTAAAATATATACATTAGAACAAATAATGAAAAGAGGATAAATATATGAATATATGGCATAGTATAAATCAAGAAAGAATAAAACCAGAAGAATTTATGGCAGTAATCGAAATAACAAAAGGTGGAAAAAATAAATATGAATTAGATAAAGAAACAGGAATGCTTAGGTTAGATAGAGTATTATATACAGCTACACATTATCCTGCAAATTATGGATTTATTCCAAGAACATATGCGGATGATAATGACCCATTAGATGTTTTAGTATTATGCCAAGAAAACATAGACCCAATGACACTTGTAGAATGTTATCCAATAGGTGTAATAAATATGATAGATTCAGAGCAAAATGATGAAAAGATAATAGCTATTGCCAAAAAAGATCCATTTTTAAATATGTATAAAGATATAGAAGAATTACCAAGCCATATTTCTTCAGAAATAATGCACTTTTTTGAGGTATATAAACAATTAGAAGATAAACAAACAGTTGTAGAAAAGGTTTCAGGAAGAGAAGAAGCAGAAAAAATAATACAAAAATCAATAGATAATTATAATAAAAAATTTGAAAATTAAGGAGAACTTACATGATAGGAAAAATAATATTTAGTCTAATATCATTTTTACTTTTTACTTATATATTTATATTCAAACTTATCAAAAAGAATGATACAACTTATCTAGTAATAACTATAACTCAAGCAATTGGTATATTTATTAATTTAATACAAATATTATTTAGCATTTTAACAGGAAAATTTTTTACCATAATTACTTATTTATTCTGCATAATAATTCCTGCAATTGTATTAATATTAGAGCTTAAAGGAATAAACTCTAGTGAATTAGTAAGTATTTTAGCAAGCAAAATATTTATATTTATTGGTAATAGAAAAAAAGCAAAAGACATTTTAATAAATTTAATTGTAAAATATGATAAAAGCTATATGGGGCATAAAATGCTTGCAGAAATATATCAAGAAGAAGGTGGCATGAGAAAAGCAATTGAAGAATATGTAAAAGTTTTAGATATTAGAAACAATGATTATGAATCATATTTTAAAATATCAAAATTACTAAATGATTTAAACAAAAAAGATGAAGCAATAGAAATGTTAAAAATATTAGCTAAGAAAAAACCAGAATTATCAGAATCAAATAAAATGCTTGGTGATTTATTACTAGAAAAAGAAAAATTTAAAGAAGCAATAAATATTTATGTTCAAGCAATTAAATATAATCCAGAAGATGTAGAGCTGTATTATAATTTAGGAATAGCTTATTCAAGAATAAACGAGTTTTCTTTAGCTAAGGAGTGCTTTTTAAAGGCAACAGAGGTAGATAGCAATTCATTTAATTCATATTATAGATTGGGACAAATATCTCTTCTATATAGAGATATAGAAGAAGCAGAAAAATATTTCTTACAAAGTATGTATGAAGAAACAGAAGTAAAATCTTTTTATCAACTTGCAAAAATATACATGATAAAAAATAACAAAGCAAAAGCAATATCATTTTTAAATAGAGCAACAGAAGTAAGCAAGGAATTTTATGAAAAAGCATTAGAAGAACCAATATTTTTCTCAATAAAAAGCCAAATAGGAAAACCAGAAAATTCTATAGAAATAAAAGAAAGTAAAAAAGAAAAAGAAATTTCAGAATATTTGGATAATACATATAGTCTTACAAAAGTTTTAGATAATAAAGACAAAAATAAAAAAAGAAAATTTAATTCATAGGTTATAAAAAAATAATTCTTAAATAATATCTAATATATTAATAGAAA
>CANQZZ010000098.1 GCA_947628465.1 uncultured Clostridia bacterium | reverse complement strand
CTTATGGATTTATTATCTCCAATAGGAAAAGGACAAAGGGGAATGATAGTAGCTCCTCCAAAAGCTGGAAAAACAACGATTTTGAAAAAAATTGCAAATAGTATAACAACAAATAATCCTGAAGTAGAATTGATAGTATTATTAATTGATGAAAGACCAGAAGAAGTAACAGATATGAAGAGATCTATTAAAGGTGATGTAATATATTCAACATTTGATGAATTACCAGAACATCATGTAAAAGTTGCAGAAATGGTTTTAGAAAGAGCAAAGAGATTAACAGAACAAAACAAAGATGTTGTAATATTATTAGATAGTATAACAAGACTTGCAAGAGCATATAACTTAGTTATTCCAACATCAGGAAGAACACTTTCTGGTGGATTAGATCCTAGTGCGCTACATAAACCAAAAAGATTTTTTGGTGCCGCAAGAAATACAGAAGACGCAGGAAGTCTTACAATACTTGCTACAGCATTAGTTGATACAGGAAGTAGGATGGACGATGTAATATTCGAAGAATTTAAAGGTACAGGAAATATGGAAGTACATCTAGATAGAAAACTTTCAGAAAAGAGAATCTTCCCAGCAATTGATATAAATAAATCAGGAACAAGAAAAGAAGAGTTATTGCTTTCAAAGGAAGAATTAGAAATAATATTTGCATTAAGAAAAGCAATATCAAATATGTCTGCGCAAGAAATGACAGAACAACTAATAGAACAGATAGTTTCAACAAAATCAAATGAAGAGTTTTTAGGAAGAATGAAATATTTCTTTAAACATAATAAATAATTAACTAAACGATTTATGTGAAGAAAGAATTTACAACTATTCAATATATACTTGTTAAATTACAAATTTAAGATTATAATGATATATGTAATTATTAATAAAAATTACATATATTTTTTTCTCATAAATTATTTGTAAAGTTGGAGGAAATAAAATGAGTCTAGTATTAAAAAATGTATCAAAAACATTTGTAGGAAAATTAGTAGTTGATAATATTTCATTTAATATAGAAAAACCTGGAGTATTTGGACTACTAGGAACAAATGGGGCAGGGAAGACCACAACTATAAGAATGTTACTTGGTATTATAAAAAAAGATAGTGGAGACATTACTTGGAATGGAAAACCAGTAGATAGAAAAAATGTGAATTTTGGATACCTACCAGAGGAAAGAGGAGTTTATCCCAAAATTAAAATAATGGATCAACTAATGTATTTTGCAGAACTTAAAGGAATGAAAAAAAGTGAAGCCATAGAATCAATTAACACATGGGCAAAAAAATTAAAAGTAGAAGAATATATGCAAATGCCTGCTGAAAAGCTCTCAAAAGGAAATCAGCAAAAAATACAATTCATGACTGCAATTATACACAATCCAGAGTTAGTTGTATTAGATGAACCTTTTAGTGGATTAGATCCAGTAAACACAGATATTTTAAAAAATATCATAATTGATTTAGTAGAAAAAGGAAAATTCGTAATAATGTCAGCACATCAAATGGCAACAATAGAGGAATTTTGCAGTGATATTTTAATACTGGATAAAGGTAAAACTGTTTTGCAAGGGAATTTAAAGCAAATAAAGGAAACATATCCTGCAAATCGTGTAGAAATAGATGTAAAGCAAGATATATCAAATTATATTAAGGAATTTGATTTAGAAATAGAAAATGTAACAAATTATAATTATATAATAAAAATAAATGAAGAAGAAAAGGCTCATAAACTACTAAATAAATTAATTGATATAGGAATTAAAGTAGATAAGTTTGAAATTAAGAAGCCTACTTTGAATGATATATTTATAGAAAAGGTGGGTGAATAGCATGAAAGATATAATAACAGTAATGAAATTTACAATAAGAGATATGCTTAGAAGAAAATCTTTTATAATATCAACATTAATTATTTTAATTTTGATTGTGATAGGATTTAATATACCTAATATATTAAAATCTCTTAATGGTGAAAATACTGGTGATAAACTTCTAATTGTTGATAATGATAATATCTTTGAAGGTAATTTAGAACTTTTAAAGCAAGCAGATTTAGGCTACGATATAGAAATAGCAAAAGCAAGCTTTGATGAGATAAAATGGAAAATAGATAACGATGAAATATCTGATGCTATAGTAATAGAGAAGCAAGAAAATAATGTAAAAATTAGATATATAGTAAAAAATACAAATATGATGAGCGAAGTACCTGAAAGCATAGTAAACTCAATCAATTCTTTATATACAAACATTCAAATTAGTAAATTAGGTTTAACCGAAGAACAGATGCAATCAATTACTCCTAATTTTGAATTTAGCTTAGAACAGACTGATGAAGAAGTAGTAAACGGAAATATATTTGTTATGATGATAATGTCTATTGTATTATTTTATGCTATATATTTCTGCGCTTATCAAGTATCAAGTTCTATAACAGTAGAAAAAACATCAAAGATAATGGAAACATTAGTTACATCGACAAGTCCTAAAACAATAGTATTAGGAAAAACATTAGGAATAGGAATTGTAGGTCTATTACAATTAATATTAATTGTTGGAACAGCCCTAGTGAGTGCAAAAGCATTTTTAGATGCAGAATTATTAAATTTAGTGTTAGATATGTCTAATATTACAGTATATTTAGGAATTATTACTATTATATAT
Source organism: uncultured Clostridia bacterium (assembly GCA_947628465.1). Next base: position 2,650 of record CANQZZ010000098.1, on the reverse strand, counting down.
TTTATATTAGGATATTTCACTTATGCTTTATTATATGCTTTAACAGGCTCAACCGTAAGTAAACCAGAAGATATACAATCAGCAAATGGTCCGGTAGCAATACTTGCAGTAATAGGATTCTATTTATCATATTTTACAATGATAAATCCAACAAGCAATCTTAATGTATTTGCTTCACTATTTCCAATATCTTCACCATTTTGTATGCCATTTAGAATTATGATGGGGCTAGCGAGTAGGGAGGATGTAGTAATATCAATTGCTATTTTAATAGTTACAATTTTGGTTATAGCTAAAGTTGCAATAAAGATATATTCAAACGCAATATTAAATTATGGTACAAAAATGAGTTTCAAAGATATAATAAAAATGTATAAAGATAAACAGAATTAATCTTAAGTTATATAGAAAATAAGGGCATAGAAGAAATATACTTAATATTTTCAAAACAAAACATTGTGCAAAATCAAAGTGTCCGCACATTCAAGTTTATGAAAAGGAGAAATATTTTATGGATAAAGATGAAAAGTCTATGATACTCAAGGAAAATATAAATTATTATGAGTATCTAGATTTCTTTAAAAATAATAATGAAAATGAAAAATTAGAACTAACTAAAAATAATGCAAATTTTATTGAAGCAGTTTTAAAAATTGATTCAGGATATAAAGATTCAGGTAACCCCAATAAATATCCAAGTAAAGAGTATATTGATTATTTAAAAAACGGAGATATAAATAAATATGATAATAAAATACATGAATATGGTTCAGGAAAATATTGGATTAATAAACTTAAAGAAATAATTAACTCTAATGATATAAGTCATAAAATAATAAAAAATAGTCTAGAATATGAAAAAAAATCAAATAAAGCAGAAGAAAATGGAAAAAAAGATTACTCTTTAAATCTCGAAACTGTTATTAAGGGAACTGTTTGTGCTATTGATAGGGAAAATAGTACACATTTAACAGCTCATATAAGTGGTGAAAGTAAAGGTAGAAGTAATGTTTCAGAAATTATATATGAAGAGATGAAAAAAGGATTAAAAAAATTTAAAAATAAGCTACTTGAAGATGATGATTTTCCACTAATAGGATTAATTACTGTTCCAAAAGAAAAAGATAAAGAAAACTATCATTATTCTTTTGCTACAAAGTTCTGTAAATACCTTTCATTAGGTTTTGAAAAAGATAAGTATTACATATATGACAATATTATTATAAGTAATATTGATTATTATATAGATAAATATAAATTAAATAATGATGAATATAATATGAAATTATTAAAATTTGAAAAAAATGACTATATAAAAGATGATAAAGAAATTAAGTGTATTAAAATATCTGAAAAATATAAAAAATTGTGGAAGTGTTTAGAAGAAATTAGAAATACTGTAAATAAAGATGAGAAACAACTAATAACTAGAGACGAATTGGATCATATTATATGGTATTCAAATAAATAAAAAATATTTATGAAACACCAGATATGAATGTTAAATTTTATAAAGCAAAAGAGGTAAAAAATGACTTTATATTAGTTCATTATGAGAATTTTATAAAGAATGTTCGTAAAATACATATAAATAAAGAAAATAAATGGCAAGTTTTATTCTTAGATTTTATTGAAACACTTGAAGGATTATACTCAACCATAAAATTACCAACTGGAAGTGTAAATCTGTTCTGAATAACATTGCGCAAAATCAAAGTTTTGTGCAAATAGAGATAGGACTTTTTTGAGATAAGGTCCTATCTCGCTGTTTTTAAGGCTTTTACAGCTTTTCTTACTCAACAAACTATATGTCTTTTTTATAAAAACCTCTTAAAACTAATTCTTACGCGTCAATATTTTAGGTTTTCTAATTAATTATTATCATTTTATAATTTATTAATTAGTTATATAAAATTTTAAATCATTCTTATAATATTTTTTCAAAAATTCATGAAATCCTTATATTTCAGCATTTTGCCCTAATTTATAGACAACAAGTTATATTACCTTTTTTTAAAAACGCCTTAAAATCGATTCTCGTGCGTCATTTTTTTAGCCATTTTTCAGCATTTTTCAAAAATCATTAATTTTGCAACATTTTAGTAAATTTACATTATATCGATAATAATTTTTAAATATTGAAATTAAATTTCAAATGATTAACTTTATGAGTTGAATATAAAAATGTCTTAAAATCGATTTTGAAGCTTTATAAAATGAAATTATTTTATAAATGTTGCAATTAGAAAATTATTTTAAAATTATTATGAAATATTTATAAAAATTACATTTAAATTTGTAAAATTTTAATTACAACAAATGTTCGGCTTTTAATTTAATTTTCTTAATATGAATTTAAAATTTTTAAAATCTTAATTTTAAATTATAAATTTTGTTTTTAAGTTTTATTCTAAAAAATTTTTTATAAATATTTTTTTGCAGGATATTAAGCCGTGATTTTAAAATTTTACTTATTTTTAAAATTTCTATTTTTTCAAAACTGCCTCTCTCCTACTATCTCTATTCTTTGTTAACATTTATATATACTTTTTTATAATATCATATATTTTATTAGAATGAATTATATAACTTCCATGTTTTTCCTTTTTTACTATTTCAAGTGTACTATTTTTTATATTATTTGAAATTA
>CANQZZ010000097.1 GCA_947628465.1 uncultured Clostridia bacterium | reverse complement strand
TGTAATAATTTAATATATAATTCAAAAATAACATCTATATCATGGAAAGATTTAAATGCAGATTCAATAAGAATAGACATTTTAGAAGAAACAGAAAAAGAAATACAAAATATAATAGATATTCATAAAAAAGGAGATAGGCTAGAGGGAGAAGATTATACAAATGGAAATTTAAATAGAATTATATAAATAAAGAATTTGCCAAAAAGTATTTATAAGATGTGTCTTTCTTTCATATTATATCTTAGGTGATATATTTGAGGAAAGAACTTTATAACAGAGAAGAAGCAAAAGACTATGCAAAAAAATGGGCTTATGGAAGGAACCCAAAATATTATAACTTTGATAGCATTGGAGGAGATTGCACAAGTTTTATATCGCAATGTATTTATGCAGGAAGTAAAGTTATGAATTATACAAAAAATACAGGTTGGTATTACAATTCAATAAATGATAGAACTCCATCATGGTCTGGTGTAGAATATTTATATAACTTTTTAATAAATAATAAAGGCATAGGACCAAGAGGAACAAAAACAGAAATAGAAAATCTTGAAATAGGAGATATAATTCAACTAAGTTTTGATGGGAAAATATTTTCACATACTCTTGTTATTGTAAATATTGATGGACCTAAAACATTAGATAATATATATACTGCATCACACACTTATGATTCATATAATAGGAGAGTATCAACGTATAATTTTCAAAACATTAGATTTATGCATATAGATGGTATTTGGAAGTGGTAGAATAAAATTTCTAAAAAAAGCCAAAATATAAATGGTGATTAAAATGGCAATTTCGTGGCTTAAGTCTTCAAAAGATAATAAGAGTTTTAGAATATTTAAAGGATTAGGAATGGATGTTTATGATATTGAAGATTTGGAACAAACAGATAAAAAAATAAAAGAACTGGTAGAACAAAAATATAACACAATAGTTTTATCCAATGAAGTAGCTAGTTTTTCTGAAGATATAATAAAAAAATACAATAGAACAAATAATATAAATATAATTATAGCGCCAGGAAAAAAATAATAAAAATAATTACTATTAATATTCCTTAAAGCATATATTGTATAAAAACAAGATGAGGGGTAACTATGGCTTTGGAAGAAGAAATATACAATAATTTTGTACAAGATTTCAGTTCTATTTTAAGAGGAAAAGTAAATGGCTTAGAAATTTCAAAATTGATTTTTTTATGTGTAGGAACAGATAGAGTAATAGGAGATAGTTTTGGACCATTAGTTGGTTATAAATTAAAAAATTTATTTAAAGGTGAAGAAGGTGTGCAAATAGTAGGAGGACTAGATAATATTATATGCACTCAGAATATAGAAAAAATAATTGATGATATAAAAAATACATATGAACTTCCATTTATAATAGCAATAGATGCAGCACTTTCTAATAAAACAAACATAGGTAAAATTGTGGTGTCAGAAAACAGTATGAATATAGGGAAAAGCCTAAACAATAGTAATATCTATGCTGGAGATGTAAGCATTAAAGGCATAGTTGCAAAAAATTTTAATAACCCAAGATATAATTTTAAAATATTACAAAACACGTCACTTAATTTAATAATTAACATGGCAGATATAGTATCGAAAGGAATATATAATGTTATAAATATATAACTTATTAATGTATAATCCTAGCAAAAATGGAAAAAATTTATATATAGAAAATTTTTCCTAGGAGGATACAAATGAATACAGATAATATGAAAAATATGATAGTGTTAAAAGATTTACCATCCAATATAGTGGATGAGGCAATAGTTATTTTAAAGCCAAACATTAAATTAAAAAGTTTAGATACAGCAGAAAATAATAAGAAAAATAATAAAACTAAAAATAAGAACACACAAAATCCTAAAAAGTATATATTAAATGAAGCAGAAATGGTGCTTAATAATTATATATCTAAGATTGAAACTGATAAAAAGAAAAACATTAAAATAAATAAAGACATTGAAACAAAATGTAAAAGGTTAAAAATGATGTCAATTCTTTTAGGAATAGCACTTTTAGTTAGCTTTTTTATTAAATAAATTAATAATAGTTCTAAGAGCCTTTTCTTTTGAATATATTTTAAAACAAATATATTACAAAGGAAGAGGTGTTTTTTTATGGAAAGAACCCTAAGCCCAGACGAAAGGATAAGAAGGGCAGAAGAAATATATTATAGAAGGAAAATGCAAGATACAAGTAGGAAATCTGCAAGAGTAAATGTTTCTGACAAAAAAGAGTATGGACTATTTAAAAAAATGATTCTTCAAATTGCAATATGCATTATGATATATGCAATTTTTTATATGATACAAAATACTAATTACATCTTTTCTGAAGATGTTATAAAAAAGGCAAATGAAATACTATCCTATGACATAAATATAAAAAACATATACGAGCAAGGAATGCAATACATAAATGGCTTTATAAAAAAGGATGAAGTAAATAATGAAAATTCAGATGAAAATAGTGAGGAAAATCAAGATGAAAATAATGGAGAACTTGAAAATTTGCAAACAGAAAATGAAGTAACACAAAATACAGAAACACAAAATGAAAAATCAGATGAAGAAAATAAAGAAAATGCAAATATTAGTGAAAACGAAAATATAGGTGGAGAAACAGTTGCTCAAGAAGAAAGTAATGAGAACCTTTCACAAATGGAGCAAGATGCAAAATATGTGATAGAAAACAAATCATTAAAAATTCCATTAAAAGGAACAATTACATCGAGATATGGTCTAAGGAATCCAACTAATCCAAAAGTACCTAAAAATCATACAGGAATTGACATTGCAGTAAATGAAGGAACAGTATTTAATGCAGCTATGTCAGGAACAGTAGAAGAAGTATCAAGCGAGCGGTGATTTAGGAAATCATTTTAAAATTGTAAGCGGAGATGTAATGACAGTTTATGCACACTGCAAAAAGATATATGTAAAAAAAGGAGATAAAATAAAACAAGGTCAAGCTATAGGAGAAGTTGGCTCAACTGGAAATGCAACAGGCCCACATCTTCATTTTGAAATAAGAAGAGAAAATAGATATATTGATCCAGACTTAATATTAGATTTTTAAGTACAAAGGAAGTGATAGAAAATGCAAATTAAAGTAAATTTACAAATATTTTTATTTATAATCATATTTGCATTAACACATCAAATTGAAATATATGCTTGGATAATGTTATTTGCATTTATTCATGAATTAGGACATATGCTAGCTGGAATACTTTTAAAATTAAAACCTAAATCATTAAACTTTATGCCATTTGGAATAAGTATAACATTTGAAAGTTATGAATATAAAAAACTAATAGAAATAAAAAAAATACTAATTAGTATGGCAGGACCATTAACTAATTTTATAATATGTGCAATAACATTATTTTTAAATATAGATATTATAACAAAAGAACTTATAATTTATTCTAATATCATAATTGCCTTATTTAACTTAATACCTTTATATCCTCTAGACGGGGGAAGGATTTTAAAATGGATAATAAGATTAAAACATGATAAAATAGAAGCGGATAAAATAATAAATAAAATTTCTAATATATTAATAGTAATATTAACAGCACTATCAAGTATAATCATTTTATATTTAAAAAATATAGCTATTTTATTCATAATTATATACTTATGGGTAATTGTAATAAATGAAAACAAAAAATATAATATGAAAATGAGAATGTATAAAATATTAGAAAAAAACAGGGAATGTATTGACATTTAAAGATTTAAGTGTAAAAATAAAAGTAGTAAAATTATGTGGAGGTACAAATGATAAATATAAAAACAAATAAAGGTATTACAATAATTACATTAGTAATTACAGTTATAATATTGCTAATATTATCTGGAACAATTATATATAACACAAGCACATATAATGGAACTGGAAATTATAATTATATGGTTTCAGACATAAAAATATTAAAAGATAAATCTTTAATATATTTTAATCAATATGGTCAAATTCCTACTACAGATAGAGCAATAACTATAGACGGACAAGAATATAAAGAACTCGATTTAAATAAATTGGGTAGTCTTACACTTAATTATGGACATGAATTTGGAGAAAAAGAAGAACTTACTAATACTTCAGATGTATATGTAATAGACGACACATTAAATATTTATTATATAGATGGCGTGGAGATGGATGGAGCAATATATCATGAATATTAAAATTTAGATAATTTGAACAATAAACGTTAATTACAAAGGTATAATAAATTTAGCAAAAATTAATTGTACGAAATGATAAAAATTTCTTGCAAATTATATAAATATATGATAAAATAGCAATGTTTGGAAATAGCATTGCTATTTTTCCTTACTCATATATGTTGTATGGGTTATAAGCCAAGAGGAGGTGAAGAAATAATGAATAAATACGAAAGTGTTATCATTATTAATCCAAATTTAGAGGGAGAAAGCATAAAAGCTTTAATAGAAAAATTCTCAAATTTAATTAATAATAATGGTAAAGTAGATTCAGTAGAAGAAATCGGTAAAAAGAAATTAGCTTATGAAATCAAGAAATACAAAGAAGGATATTATATAGTATTCAAATTTGAATCTAAACCAGAAGCTATTGCTGAATTAGAAAGAATATATAGAATTACAGACGAAGTAATGAAATTTATCGTAGTTAAAGGGGAGGAATAATTATGAATAAAGTAGTATTAATGGGACGCTTAACAAGAGATCCAGAGGTTAGATACACACAAACTAATAATACATTAGTTGCATCCTTCTCATTAGCAGTAAATAGAAGATTTGCAAAACCAGGAGAAGAAAGACAAGCAGATTTTATAAACATTGTAGCTTGGAGCAAAACAGGAGAATTTTGTAGTAAATATTTTAAAAAGGGACAACAAGTTGGAGTAATTGGAAGAATTCAAACAAGAAATTGGGAAGACGACCAAGGACAAAAACACTATGTTACTGAAGTTGTAGCAGAAGAAGCATATTTTGCAGATAGCAAAAGAGATTCAGATACATCATCAAATTTTGAAAACACATTTGGAAGCAATGTATCTGAAAATTCAGAATTTGTAGCATCTTCAGATGACGAGTTGCCATTCTAGAAATTGAGAATATAGGAATAAAAATTGTGAAAAAGGGGGAAAACTTTTAATGTCAGATAGAAAACAAAACTCAAAAAATAATAGAAGAAAAAACGGAAGTGATGATGACTTCAATCCAAGATTCAGAAAAATGAGAAAAAAAGTATGTGTAATGTGTAGCAACAAAGATTTTGTATTAGATTATAAAAATGCAGATCAATTAAAGAAATTTATAAATGAAAAAGGTAAAATATTACCAAG
>CANQZZ010000096.1 GCA_947628465.1 uncultured Clostridia bacterium | reverse complement strand
TGACACGCACTTCAAAAATGGCAGAAGTCTTGAATATCAAGCTTTCTGCCATTTAACTGTCAAATTTAGGAATATACAAAAAAATTAAAATTGTCTAGTCATATTTTTTGAATAAAAATATTTTTTTTAGTCGAATTAGATAAAATATTGAAATAAAAAAATTTTAGTGATAAAATAAATTTGTGAAAATTATAGATTGTTAAATTTTGAACTTTGTATTTATAGTGGAGGAAATAAAATGAATAAGAAAGTAGCAGTATCAATTATTTCAATCATATTACTTATTTTAGCTATATTTGTTACATTTTTTGTAATAAAAACTATAAATGCAAATAATTTAACACAGATGGCTGCTATGCAAGATGAAAATAATATTAAAGGTATAGAAAACAAAGTTAGTGATAAACAAAACAATGAAGCAAGTACAACGAATACTACTGTAAATACTACAATAAAAACTGATAATAAAAATACATCTAAAACTGAAAATAAAACTGAGAAAAAGAATCCAAATACAAATAATAATGAAAAAACAAATCCAAAAGCAGAAAATAAAAATAATGAAAGTAATAAAAGTAATGAAAAAAAGGTAGAATATAAAAAAGTAGAAGAAACAGTTTATGCTCTTGCAACTGTGCATATAAGAGAAGAAGCCAGTACAAATAGTACTATTGTTGCGACAGTTTCAATGGGAACGGCTATTAAAAGAATAGGAATAGGTAACAATGGTTGGAGTAAAATAGAATATAATAAAAAAGTAGCATATATTTCAACAGAATATGTTTCTACACAAAAGCCACCAGAACCAGAAAAAGTTGATACACATATAGATTCTAATAGAAAAATAGATCCATCAAAACCTATGGTAGCTTTAACTTTTGATGATGGACCTAATCCAAATTCGACACCTAAAATATTGGATGCTTTAGAAAAGAATAAATGTGTTGCTACATTTTTTGATTTAGGAACATGTATGAGCAATTATCCAGATATTACAAGGAGAGAAGAAAAAATTGGATGTGAAGTAGGTTCTCATACTTATGCACATAAAAATCTGGATAATTTAACAAAAGAGCAAATATTAGAAGATATAAATACGGCAGCAAAAATATATAAAAACACATTAGGACATGAATTGACTTTAGTAAGACCACCTTATGGAAATGCAAATAGTAAAGTAAAAATAACTTTAGATTATGCATTGATAAATTGGGATGTAGATACAATGGATTGGAAAACTAAAAATAAAGATGCAATCATAAAAGAAGTCAAAAAGGTAGGAAACTTAGATGGAAGGATAATACTAATGCATTCTATATACAACTCAACAGCAGAAGCTGTTGCAGAGTTGTTACCACAATTAAAAAAAGAGGGTTATCAACTAGTTACTATATCGGAACTAGCCAAATATAAAAATATTGAATTAAAGACTCATACAGCTTATTGGGGTTTTAGATAAATTAAAATTAAGGGAGGAATTTTAAATGAGTAAAAATTTAAAAACAATTATTATTACTTTTATTTCTATGTTATTACTAATAGCCTTTTCAAGTAATTCATATGCAACTAATGTAGAGTATGATATGATGGAATTGAAGGAAAAAATTGATAGTATTGATATTAGTGATATAAAAAATTCAGAGGATTTAAAAGAATATTTCTCAGACAAGTCAGATATTGATGAATCTGACGTAGTAGAAGTATATATAGAACTTACAGAGAAATTTTCTAATCAAGATATTGCAAATATGATTAAAGAAAACAAAGAATTAATATTAGAAAAGTCTGGAGTAGATGAACAAGCATTAGATACTGCAACTACAGTTTTAGATTCATTAGATACAGAAACAACAAAACAAATATTAAAAGAAGATTTAAATATCGATGAGATAAAAGAAAAATTAAATAATGGATATACTTTAAATCAAGTAATTCAAGAATTGGAAGATGAATTATCAATATCAAAAGTAGCTTCAATTAGTTTTAAATTATTATTTGCATCTGAAATTGTTAGAACAAGCCTAAAAGTATCATTTGTACTATTTATGTATGGATTAATAATAAGATGGGTAATGTTTAAAAAAGCAGGAAAACATGGTTGGGCAGTATTAATACCAATTTATAACGAAGTTACATATCTAAAAGTAGCTGGAATTAATCCTTGGTGGATTTTAATTAATTTAATTCCAATAATAGGATGGATAATATATGGAATAATAAAAATTGTTTCAAGATTTACATTGGCATATTCATTTAAAAGAGGTATTGGATTTGGATTTGGGTTATTATTCCTAGCAATTGTATTTGAATCATTATTAGCATTTAATAAAAATATCAAATATGTTGGACTTGACGAAGGTGAAGAATAGAATATAATGATTACAAATCAAATTAAGGTGAAACTATGAGTAAAGCAGATAATATTATAAATTTTTATATATTGGCAAATAAATTAAAAGAAAAAGTTAGAACAGGTTGGATAGAAGTAAAAATTAATAAAAATAGACTTGAAAGTGTAGCAGAACATATTTATGGCACTCTGATTTTAGCAATCGCAATAGATAGTGAGTACAATATTGAATTAAATATGGAAAAGATATTAAAAATGCTAACACTTCATGAGCTAGAAGAAATATTAATGCCAGACTATACTATTAGATCTGGAATTACACGAGAAGAAAAAATAGTTAGAGGCAAAAAATCAGTTAAACAAGTAGTAAATGGCTTAATAAAAGAACAAGAAATAGAGAGTTTACTAGATGAGTTTAATGAAAGAAAAACAAAAGAAGCAGTTTTTTGTTATCATGTTGATAAAATAGAATGTGATTTTCAAGCAAAACTTTATGATTTGGAAGGAACATTTGATATAAAACAAGCTAAAGAAGATATTCAATATTATGGAGAAAGAGGTCAAAAAGTAGCAAGTATAGCTAAAACTGCTAGCGATTTTTGGATAGAGTATGATAGAGAAAGATATAAAGACGATAAAATATTTGAAGATTTATTAAATGAAATTCAAAGGTTGAAATAACTTAAATGTTTTATTATTTTCAATACATAGAGCAAGGAATTATATTTCCTTGCTTTTAAAATATAAAAATGATATTATTGTATAGTGAAACTTGAGTTAAATTCGGAATTTCCGAATTTGCAAATAAACCAAAGAAAAAGATTGTAATATTTAGTGAAAAAAATAAAATTAATTGATATAGCAAATGGGGAGGGAAAATGTTTAAATTACATTCAGAATATAAACCAACTGGCGACCAGCCAGAAGCAATAGAATATTTAAGTAAGCGGAGTAAAAGAAGGTAAGAAATTTCAGACTTTACTTGGAGTAACTCGGCTCTCGGAAAAACTTTTACAATGGCAAATATAATTCAAAAGGTACAAAAGCCAACATTGGTTTTAGCACACAACAAAACCTTGGCAGGACAACTTTACAGCGAATTTAAGGAGTTCTTTCCAGAGAACGCAGTAGAGTATTTTGTTTCATATTATGATTATTATCAGCCAGAAAGTTATATTCCATCATCTGACACATATATAGAAAAGGACTCTTCAGTAAATGATGAAATAGATAAATTAAGACATTCTGCAACACTTTCTTTGTTCGAAAGAAAAGATGTAATTATCGTTGCATCAGTTTCTTGCATATATGGACTTCGGAGATCCAGAAGATTATGAACTTCTTATGATGTCGTTAAGACCTAATATGAAAAAATCAAGAAATGATGTTATGAGAGAATTAATAGAAATGCAATATACAAGAAATGAAATGGATTTTAAAAGAGGAACTTTTAGAGCAAAAGGGGATATATTAGAAATATATCCATCAAATAGAGAAGAGAGCGCATTAAGAATTGAATTTTGGGGAGATGAAATAGAAAAAATTTCAGAAATTAACCCATTAACAGGGAAAACAATAGGAACAAGAAAGCATGTTTTAATTGGACCAAATTCACACTATGTTGCATCAGAAGAAAAATTAAAACACGCTATAGAAACAATAGAAGAAGAATTGAAAGAAAGGATAGAATATTTTAAAAGTCAAAATAAATTAATAGAAGCTCAAAGAATAGAAGAAAGAACTAATTTTGATATAGAAATGCTTATTGAAACAGGGTTTTGTCAAGGAATAGAAAACTACTCACGACATATAAGTGGAAGAAAACCAGGTTCACCTCCATATACTTTATTTGATTATTTTCCAAAAGATTTTCTATTGTTTGTAGATGAATCACATGCAACAATACCACAAGTAAGAGCAATGCACAATGGTGATAGAGCAAGGAAAGAAGCATTAGTTAAATATGGATTTAGACTTCCATCAGCATTTGATAATAGACCACTTAAATTTGATGAATTTGAGGATAGAATAAATCAATGTATATTTGTTAGCGCAACACCTGCAGAATATGAAAAAGAAAAATCAAAAGATAATATAGTAGAACAAATTATAAGACCTACAGGGTTATTAGATCCAAAAATTGAAGTAAAGCCAGTTGAAAATCAAATAGATGATTTAATTAATGAAATACGTATAAGAGTAGAAAAGAAAGAAAGAGTTCTTGTAACAACACTTACTAAAAAGCAGGCAGAAGATTTAACTGCATACTTGAAAGGACTTGATATAAAAGTAACATATATGCATTCTGACACAAAAGCATTAGAGAGAATGGAAATTATAAGAAATTTAAGAATTGGTGAGTTTGATGTGCTGGTAGGAATCAATCTTTTAAGAGAGGGCTTAGATATACCAGAAGTATCACTTGTTGCAATATTAGATGCTGATAAAGAAGGTTTCCTTCGTTCTGAGCGTTCTTTGATACAAACAGTAGGAAGAGCAGCAAGAAATTCTAATGGTAAAGTAATAATGTATGCAGATGAATTAACAGAAAGCATGGAAAAAGCAATATCAGAAACAAACAGAAGAAGAAAAATACAAGAGGAATATAACAAAGAGCATAATATAATTCCTCAAACAATAAAAAAATCTGTAAGAGATTCAATAAAAGCTACAATAGTAGAAGATGTATCAACAAAATATGAAATAGGAAAAGATGAATCTGTTGAAGATATAATAAATAAATTAACAGATGAGATGTTAAAACATGCAACAAATATGGAATTTGAACAAGCAGCTGAATTAAGAGATAAAATAAAAGAATTAGAAGAATTTATTTAACTTTGTAGTTGCAAAAAGCAAGATAAAATATTATAATATAAATAATTACATATACTTGTATCTTTTAAAAAAGAAGGTAATATTATGGCACGGACACGAAGAGAGCAATATGAAGAGAAGCGAGATGAGCTCTTGAAGTATTGCGAAAAATGCAGGAAGAGGAGTACAATACAACCTTCGATTGATAGGTGTAACTATCATTGCACGATTGGTCAAAAGTTACGGTGGCTTGAAAC
>CANQZZ010000095.1 GCA_947628465.1 uncultured Clostridia bacterium | reverse complement strand
AAAGAAATTTATTGGCAATTTCAAAATTATGCAGGAGATGAAGCAGAGCAAATTGGTAAAACTTTTGCAAATGTATCTGGCTATGAATTAACTACACCTGAATATAATTCAAGCTTTGCTGGTTACAAAGATTGGTTCTTACAAGAATATAGAAGACCTGGTTATACAATAGAAGCAGGTCTTCGGAGAAAATCCGCTTCCAATCTCCCAGTTTAATGAAATTTACAATGATAATATTGGCATACTTGTTTTAGGAGCAATTGTATAAAATAGAAAAAAACTATATTTTTCATAGTTCTTGCTTTTCTTAAAATAATATAAAAAGAACATCAACTTAATAGAGTAGGTTATTAAGTTGATGTTTAATTAGTCTACGTCTACGTCGATTTGTTCTCCGCAGATGCAAGAGGCTGATATAAATGTACCTACTGAAGTTGGAGTAAAGGTAACAGATATTTCTCCTCCGCAACATGACCGACTAGGTCGATTGCCATACTTACATTTACATTCATGGCTTTCTGCCCATGTCTTTATTGTTTCATATTGCTCATCTGACAAATAGAAATCTCTTCGTGTAAACATATACACCTACCTCCTAGCAAAATTATTTTACTAAGATTCATAAAAAGTAATGCCTACTCTCATTAACTTATAATTAATTCTACCACTTATCAGTAAAATTTTCAATTTTTTTATTTTACTTCGTTTTTCCAAAGACCGTGATTATTGCAATATGCATATATTACAGAATTTGGTATATATTTAAATCTTGCTACTGGTTCTTGTCCCGGATAAAATCTTACTCTTGTTGTTTGGTTATCACTTACAACTGCTATCCACATTATATAGTGATTTTCTTCCATTGGATGAGCAACTTCTCCCACCCTTACAACAAGTTCATCCCCATCTTTTTCATAAACTGGAACGTGTTTTTCAGTTGCTGCATCTTCTGAATTTGCAACTAATAATTCCATTGGCTTTCCACAACAAGTAATATGCTGTGCATCTCCTTGAATTAACCCTATAAGGTTGTTACATACAGGACATTTGTAAAATACTGTGTTTTTTTCTTTCATAATAAATTCCTCCTTAAATATTATTTACTTAATAATTCATCAGCAAGTTTTTCCATATTTGCAACATTTTCATCATTCATTTTAGACATAATTGTAACTGTTGTATCACACAAATTTATATCTTTCATTTGAGCAATTATTTCTTTCATACATTTTCCAGCTGATGGCGACCACGTTCCATTTTCTATTATTCCTATTTTTCTATTTTGATAATTTTTACCTAGTAAATGATGCAAAAATTGCTCCATTGCAGGAAATAATCCTAAATTATAGCTAGATGATGCAAGAATTATTTTATCATATCTAAATGCATCTTCTACTGCCTCTGCCATATCTTCTCTTGTTAAATCAGTTATAGCTACTTTTTTTGCACCCTTTTCTTCTAAAATTTCTTTCATTTTAAATGCAGCATCTTTTGTATGTCCATGAATTGATGAATATGCAATAAATACTCCGTCATCTTCTGGTTTATAACTGCTCCAAATATCATATTTCCCTATATAATATTCCAAATTCTCTTTTAATATTGGTCCATGTAGTGGGCAAATTGTTTTTACATCTAGTGTAGCTACCTTTTTAAGCAAAGCTTGTACTTGAGCTCCATATTTTCCAACTATATTAAAATAATATCTCCTTGCTTCGCATGTCCAGTCTTCTTCTGTATCTAATGCGCCAAATTTACCAAATCCATCAGCTGTAAATAATATTTTTGTTGTTTGCTCATAACTACACATTACTTCTGGCCAATGCACCATTGGCGCCATAAAAAATTGAAGTGTGTGTTTACCTACATTTAATGTATCTCCTTCTTTTACTTCTATTTTTCTTTCTGCTAGATTTTCTATATCAAAAAATTGTGGTAAAAATGCAAATGTTCTTAAATTTCCTACAAGTTTCATATCTGGAAATTTTTCTGCCAATAATTGAATATTTCCTGCATGATCTGGCTCTAAATGAGATATTACTAAGTAATCTACTTTTTCTCCATTTAATTCTCTTTCTAAGTTATTAAACCATTCATCTGTTGCTCTTGCATCCACTGTATCCATTACAACATTTTTTTCGTCTTTTATTAAATATGAATTATATGATATCCCATTTGGTACAACATATTGTCCTTCAAATAAATCTATTGTTTTATCATCTACACCTATGTATTTTATATCTTCTGTAATTGCGACATCTTTCATTTATATTACCTCCAAATTATATATTTTTACTAAGCTTCTCAATAATATTTTTTATTTCATCTATTACATTTTCTATATTCACTTCTATTGAATTGTCTTCAGTTCTCAATTTTACTTCTACTAAATTATCATTGATTTTCTTTCCTACTGTTATTCTAATAGGAATTCCTATCAAATCAATATCATTAAATTTAACTCCTGGCCTTTCGTTTCTGTCATCTATAAGAGTATCTATTCCTAGTTCATTAAGAGTATTATATAATTTTTCTCCTACTTCATTCTGTTTTTCATCTTTAGAATTTATTACTATTATTGCTACTTTATATGGCGCAACATTTATTGGCCATATTATTCCTTTTTCATCATTGTTTTGTTCTACTATTGCAGAAAGTATTCTTTCAATTCCTATTCCATAGCATCCCATTACAACTGGATAATTTTTATTATCGTTACCTAAATAACTTAATCCTAAACTTTCTGAATATTTAGTTCCTAATTTGAAAGTATTTCCAACTTCAATTCCTTTTTTGAAAACTAATTTTCCTCCACAGTTTGGACATATATCGCCTTCTTTTACATTAACGATATCCCCTACAACATCATATCTAAAGTCTTTTATATTTGCATTTATGTAATGGAAGCCTTCTTTATTAGCACCACAGCAGAAGTTTTTCATGTTTAATACTTCATTATCAACTACAATTTTTGCTCCTTCCAAATTTATAGGTCCTGTATATCCTGGAACTGCATTCGAATGTGCAATTAATTCATCATCTGCAAAGTTTATTTCACTTGCATTTAATAATTTAAGGACTTTATTTTCATTTAATTCTCTATCCCCTCTAACAAATAGTATAACTAAATTGTTATCTACATTCATAAGCATGGCTTTTACAGTTTTATGTATATCTATTTTTAAGAATTCGCACACCTCATCTATTGTATGTGCATTTGGTGTTTCTACTAATTCTATTTTATTTTCTTCTTCTGGATTATCACTTGTCTTTGTTACGTTTTGACTAACTTCTAAATTTGAAGAGTAATCACAATTATCGCAAAGAACTAATACATCCTCTCCTATATCTGTAATTGCTTGGAATTCTTCTGATAAAAGACCTCCCATTGCTCCTGTATCTGCCTTAACAACTGTATAATTTATACCTAACTCTGTAAATATTTTATGATATGCATCAAACATTTTTTTATATGATACATCTAATCCTTCATAATCCTTATCAAAACTATATGCATCTTTCATTGTAAATTCTCTGACTCTAATTAAGCCTAGTCTTGGTCTTATTTCATCTCTATACTTTGTTCCTATTTGATAAATTGTAAACGGTAAATCTTTATACGATTTTACTTTATTCATCGACATCATAGTAAATAGTTCTTCATGTGTTGGACCTAATGCATATTCTCTTGAATATCTATCATTTAGCTTAAACATTACGGAACCAAAAGCATTTTTTCTTCCTGATTTTTCAAACACATCCATAGGTAATAAAGAAGGCATTTTTAATTCATTTGCTCCTGCTTCGTTCATGTTTTTTCTGACTATATCCTCAACATTTTTTAATGTTTTTTCACCTAATGGCGTCTTCGCAAAAATCCCATTGCTTATTTTTTTTATCATTCCGCTTTTTACTAAAAGTTTCCCACTAGTTGAATCTTCATCTGTAATATTTTCTTTTATTGTATAAAAAAAATCTTTACTTAATCTCATATTTATCACTCACATTTCTCGCTTTATTTACGGATATATGATATTACAAAAATATATGTTTTGTCAATGGTAACGTTCTTTTAATTATGTTTTCTTTCCTAATTTTATAGATATACTACGTTCTTTATTATTTCTTAATATTGTCAGTTTAACATCATCTCCTACTTTTTTTGTATAAATATAACTTCTAAGCTGGCTCATTTTATTTATCGTTTTATCATCAATCTTTGTAATTATATCTCCTATTTTCAAACCCGATGTATAACTTGGTCCATCTGCCGAAATTTGTGCAACATATACTCCCTGGCTAAAATTTAGGCCTGAGTCTAAATATGGAATTACATTTTTATCATAAGCAAATATTCCGTAAGTTTGCTTCCTCAAATATTCCATTGTTTGTAAAGCTTTCTATTATTGGTTTTACAATGTTTATAGGGGCGGCAAAACCAATTCCTTCTGCTTCAGTTATTTTTACTGAATTAATTCCTATTACTTCTCCTTTTTCGTTTATAAGTGGTCCTCCACTATTCCCTGGATTTATTGTCGCATCTGTTTGAATTAAATCTTCCATATATGAAGAGCCGTTTTCATCATCTATTTTTATTGTTCTATTAATTCCACTAATAATCCCAGATGTTACTGTCCTTTGAAATTCTACTCCTATTGGATTTCCTATTGCATAGGCTTTTTGTCCAATTTTTATGCTGTCAGAATCCCCTAGCGTAACATATTTTAATCCTGATACTGATATTTTTACAATTGCTAAATCTAAATTACTATCTGCCCATACTACATTTCCATTATATACACTACCATTCTCAAGAGTTACATAGCAATTAGTATATTTTTCTCCTGCTACATGCCAATTTGTAAGAACATAGCCATTTTCAGAAACAATCATCCCTGTTCCTAATCCTAGATTAGTAGTACTATTATTTAAAAATATAGAGTTTCCCGTATTTTTTATTTTTGATATTCCAACTACGCATTGTATTGTGTTTTCTAAAATATTCGTAATATCGTTTTCTGCGTTTATACTTTCTTCTTGCTTGTATGAAGTCCTACTTGTGCTATATGTTTGCTGTTCTTGCTCATTTGGATTTATATCGATATTAATATACATGTCATATACAAATATACTAATGCATGCTACAGCTATAACAATTATTAATAACGTCAAAAATCTTTTGAATCTACTTGCTCTTTTTTTATATGTGTACATTGCATTCCTCCTAATATATTTATTTTTTCCTTTGTTTGTTGTTTTTAATCATATCCACATTAGATTTTACAAATAATTTATATCTCGAAACATGTCGAAATGTGTCAAATTCTTACAGTATTTTGACAATCTCTTTACAATTGTTTGTATTTTGTATTACATTTTTACAGAATGGTTGATTTATTGTCTTTTTAACGATATATATAGAGTATAATATTAT
>CANQZZ010000094.1 GCA_947628465.1 uncultured Clostridia bacterium | reverse complement strand
GCTAGTTGTTTTCCTCTCCTCATAATTCTTTTTTTATTCATCATTCCATCATTATACATCATTGCTACACCTGCTGCTACCATAGTTCCTATAAGCATTCCTTTGACAAATTTCATAAAACCTCTCTCCTTTCATATTATTAAATTGCTAAATTCTTCTTACACAAAGTAAAATTTATCTTTTTCTTTTATTATGTGTTTTCTTATCAATTTTATACTGTTTTATTAACGAATAAATTTCGTATATTGTAATTAACATTAAAAAAACTCCAAAATATTTCTTTAATTTATCTACATTCATATTTACTGATATTTTTGCCCCAAATATCGCTCCTATAACTCCAAATATTGCAACAGGAATTCCTATCTTCCAATTGATTAATTTTTCTTTTATTGTAGTTATAATAGCTGTAATAGAAGTTGGAATAAAAAATACTAAATTAGTAGCTTGTGCTACATGTTGTTCTATTCCCATAAAAACAGAAAGTATGAGAATTAGAATTGTTCCTCCTCCCATACCTGTTCCACTAAATGCTCCTGATACTATTCCTGTTAAAATCTCTAACATAATATTTCTCTTTTCTTTAAATAATCATTTTTACTGATACATATATTAAAAAAATTATGAAGATTATTTTTAGAACTTTATCTGATAATTTTTTTAAAAGTTTTGCTCCTATAAATCCTCCTATAATTCCACCTATCGCGCATTTTATTCCAATGTTCCAATCTACATAGTTATTATTGTAATAAAATATACCACTAGTTATTACCATAGGAAGAATTGCAAACACAGATGTTGCTCTTGCCTCTGCTTCTTCTAGTTTGAATATATGCACAAAGGCAGGTACTACAATCATTCCACCTCCCGCTGCGAATAATCCACTTATGAAACCTGCAAGTATTCCTAATAATACTTTTTTAATCATCTTCAATTTCTTTTAAACTTTTTTCTCTGCCTTTTTTATATTTTTCAAACATTTTTTCAGCAAGCAACGTTAATTCTTTATCACATTTCAGCATCTGAAATATTATATCTTTTTTTAGTTCTTCATTTTCTATATTATCTGCCTTGTCTAAAAAAGCTTGCAATTCCTTTAAATATTTTTGGCCATTTGCCTTCCAATTATTATTTTCTACATTTTCCATATTTTTATTTTTCCTAAATTTCATTTTTTTATACTCCTATTTTTGTATTATTATATCAAATAAATTACTTCTACACAACTTTTTATTACTTTTATCGTTATATTGATTTTTGTCCGTGTCATTTTAATACATAAAATGATAAAATACTACAAGTATCAAGTATTAGAAAAAGTGAGATGATGTAGAAGTGATTAAAATAAAATTATCTGATTTATTAGGAAAAAATAAAATGACACAAAAAGCACTAGCTGAAATGACCAATATAAGGCCGGCTACAGTTTCTAAAATGTATTATGAAGAAGTAAAAAGAATTGATGTAAATCATCTTAATAATATTTGCAAGGCATTTAATTGTGAAATTTCTGAACTACTAGAATATATACCTGATGATAAAAAAAATTAATATGCAAATAAAAAATTGCTCATAAATAATTTTAAAAATTATTATGAGCTTTTTATTATCTTTTCAACAAATAGGGGGCTGCCTACTTTTGTTTAATTTTAACCAAATGTAGTCTACCCCTTTTGCTTAATTTTTAATCAATAGTATCGTCTTTTATATAATATTTAGTACCTAACATTTTGTCTGGTAAATATTGTTGCTCTACTTGATGATTTGGATAATCATGAGGATATTTATATCCTACTCCATATCCAAAATCTTTCATACCATTTGCTGGTGCATTTCTTATATGCATTGGAATTTCGCCAGTATCTTTTGTGCGTACATCTTCTAATGCTCTTTCTAATGCTAAGTATGAGGCATTGGATTTTTTTGAATTTGCAACATAAACTGCCGCTTCTGCAAGTATAATTCTAGCTTCAGGCATACCTATACTATGTACTGCTTGCATTGCGCTATTTGCCACTACCAATGCATTAGGATTTGCAAGTCCAACATCTTCTGATGCACAAATTGTAATTCTTCGTGCTAAAAATACAGGATCTTCTCCCCCCTCTATTGCTCTTGCTAAATAGAATACTGTTGCGTCTGGGTCACTACCTCTCATTGATTTTATAAATGCACTGATATTATCATAATGACTGTCTCCAGACTTATCAAATACTGCTTTCTTTTTGCCTGTGCTATTTGCAGCAATTTCGTCTGTTATATTTATAACTCCATTTTTATCTACTGGGGTTGTAAGTACCGCTACCTCTAAACTATTTAATGCAGTTCTTACATCACCATTCGAAATTTCAGCTATCTTTTTTAGAGTATCATCTTCTATTTTTATATTATAACTAGCTAATCCTTCAGGATTTTTCATCGCATTTTTTAAAATTGTATATACATTTTCTATTGTTAATGGATTTAATTTAAAAATCATCGACCTTGAAATTAAAGCTTTGTTTACTTCAAAGTATGGGTTCTCAGTAGTTGCTCCAATTAGTATTACGGTACCATTTTCTACAAAAGGAAGAAGGGCATCTTGTTGTAACTTATTAAATCTATGAATCTCATCTATAAATAATATACATTTTCCACTAGGATTTAAAAGTGGATTTTCAGCTTCTTCAATTGCCTTTTTTATATCTGATACACCACTTGTTACTGCATTTAATTTAATAAATTTATATTTTGTAGTATTGCTTATAACTTTTGCAAGAGAAGTTTTTCCGAGAACCTGTTGGTCCCCATAAAATTATACTAGATAATCTGTCTGCTTTTATTGTTCTATATAATACTTTATCTTTACCTAATATTTCTTCTTGCCCTACAAATTCCTCTAATGTTTTTGGTCTTACTCTATGGGCTAGTGGTATATTTAAATCCATACATTTCTCCTTTTAATTTCTTGCCAAGTATTTTAATGCTTGTTTTATTATTTCTTCTAATTCTAAATTTTTTATATCAATTTTTTCTAATACTTTTTCAACTTCTCTTTTGTTGTATCCTAAAACTTGGAGTGCTGCAATTGCTTCTGATGCGTTTGTTTCACTTTCTATTGTTGCATCTATTTCTTCTGTTTTATCTATTGCATTTTCTGTTTTTAGTTTATCTTTTAATTCTAAAATGATTCTTGCTGCTGTTTTTTTGCCAACGCCTGGTATCTTTACAAGTTTTGATACATCATCTGATATAACTGCTAAAGCAAAACTCGATGGATTAATTTCTGATAGCATTGCTATTGCAGACTTTGCTCCTACTCCACTTACAGATATTAAAAGTTCAAACATTCTTAATTCTTCGCTAGAAGAAAATCCGTATAAACTGATATTATCTTCTCTTACATAATAATATGTATATACTTTAACAGTATCTCCGATTTCTCCTAAATTTTCAATTGCCTTTAACGGCATAAAAACTCTATAACCTATTCCTTGTACATCTATTATAACAAATGTATTTGTTTTTGTATCTAATTTACCTTTTACATATGCAATCATTTTTATTCTCCTTGCAAACAAATTTTCTGTTATTATTTTATCATAATATTTTTATTTTGCAATAGTTTATTTGTAATTTATTTTTATTCAACAGTTACAGATTTAGCTAAGTTTCTTGGCTTATCTACATCTAAGCCTTTTTCTTTTGAAATATAATATGCAAAAAGTTGCATTGGAATTACTGATAATATTGGTGATAAATAATTATTTGTTTTTGGTATTTTTATAATTTTACTTATTCCATCACTTTTTATATCTTCGCTTGTTATTGCAAGAACTTTGGCTCCTCTTGTTATTACTTCTTGAATATTACTAATTGATTTTTCCACTAAATCAGAATTTGTCATTATTGCAATTACTGTTACATTATTTTCTATTAATGCTATTGGTCCATGCTTTAATTCTCCTGATGCATAACTTTCAGAGTGTATATATGAAATTTCTTTTAATTTTAATGATCCTTCTAAACTTACTGCGTAATCTGTTCCTCTTCCTAAAAAGAACATATCTTTTTCTTTGTAAACTTTTTTTGCAAATTCTTTAATTTCATTAACATCTTTTAATACATTTTCTACTTGTGATGGTAATTTTAATATATCTGCTTTTAAACTATTTATAGTTTCTTTATCAATTATTTCAAGTTTTTCTGCAAAATACATCCCTAAAATATTAAGCAAAACAACTTGTGATGTATATGCTTTTGTTGATGCCACTGCAATTTCTGGTCCTGCATGAGTATATATTGAATAATCTGCTTCTCTTGTTATAGAACTTCCAATTACGTTTGATATTGCAATTGTTTTTGCTCCTTTTGATTTTGCAAGTTTAAGTGCTGCTATTGTATCTGCAGTTTCACCTGATTGACTTATATATATGCATAAAGTTTTTTCATCAATTAGTGGATCTCTATATCTAAATTCTGATGCAATATCTACTTCTGTAGGTATTTTGCATAATCTTTCAAATAATGATTTTACAACTAATCCTGCATTTTTAGCTGTGCCACAAGCTACTATATATATTTTATTTAAAGACTGTAAATATTGTTTTGAAATATCTAAATCTTCTATTTCAATAGTACCATTATCTAGTTTTGCTCCTATTGTTTCTCTAATAGCTCTTGGTTGCTCATATATTTCTTTTAGCATAAAATCTTCATATCCATCTTTTTCGGCAGAAGCAGCTCCCCATTCTATACTTTTTACTTGTTTTTTTATTTCATTTAAATCTTTATCATAAAATTTTACTTCATTTTTTGATAACTCTACTATTTCATTATCATCTAACAAATAGAAGTCTTTTGTATATGATAGAATAGCTGGTATATCAGATGATATGTAATTTTCTCCTGTTCCTTTTCCTATTACTAATGGACTGTCTTTTCTTGCAACAATCATTTTGTCTTTGTTATATGTAGATAATATTTCTATTGCATAACTTCCTTTTAAATCTCTGCAAGCATTTCGAACCGCTCTTAATACTTTTTTATCATCATTTATATTATCTTTAGTAAAATAATAATGTATTAAATTAGGTATAACTTCTGTATCTGTTTCAGATTTAAATTTATATCCATTTTTTATTAACATATTTTTTAATTCTTGATAATTTTCTATTATTCCATTATGTACTACTGAAAAGGTATTATCATTATCCATATGAGGATGAGAATTTTCTTTTGATGGTTTTCCATGTGTTGCCCATCTTGTATGCGCAATTCCTATTGTACCTACTAAATCATTAATTCCATCTAAATTATATAAATTATTTACTCTTCCTTTATTTTTCATTACTTCGATTTTATCTTTTTCCATCGTTGCAATCCCTGCTGAATCGTATCCTCTATATTCTAATCTTAAAAGTCCATTAATCAAGATTGGACTTGCTTTTTTATTTCCTATATACCCTACTATTCCACACATTGTGTACCTCCTATATATTAACCATATACTTGTATTATATTATACTATTTTTATTTTTGAAACAAGTCTTATTTAAAATTTAATATTTTTA
>CANQZZ010000093.1 GCA_947628465.1 uncultured Clostridia bacterium | reverse complement strand
AATTAGGAAGAATAACATTGGAGAAAGTATATGAAAAATGAAAAAGAAGTAAATTTAATGTCACCACTTGTATGGGCGTATGTAGGAGATAGTGTGTATGAACTATTTATCCGTACGCATTTAGTAGAAACAACAAATTTAAAGCCACATAAATTACATATTGAAGCGATTAAGTATGTAAAAGCAAGAGCACAAGCAGAAATTTTAGAAAGTCTGCAAGAGATTCTTACAGATGAGGAAAAGGAAATTGTAAGGAGAACAAGAAATACTGAAAATCATCATTTACCTAAAAACGCAGACCCAGCCGATTATATGCGTGCAACCGCATTCGAAGGTTTAATAGGTTATTTATATCTAACAAATCAAAAAGAAAGACTAGATGAAATATTAAAAAAATGTATATAAAAAATATATAAAAAAAGTATTGACAAAAACAAATGTTTGTTATATTATACCATCATAAAATGATGAGGTGATAATATGATAAACACATTACACATAAAAAATATTGGGATAATAGATGAAATAAGCATCGATTTAAACAAAGGATTTAATGTATTAACAGGAGAAACTGGCGCAGGAAAAACACTTATAATAGACTCATTAGAAATACTAGCAGGTGGTAGATTTTCAAAAGAAATGATTAGAAAAGGTGAAGATTATTCATATGTTGAAATGAGTGTAACAAGCAATAATGATGATATTATATTATCACGAGAAATAAATATAAATGGGAAAAATTTATGCAAAATAAATGGTAGAATGGTTACAGTTTCAGAACTTAAAAACTTTATGGCTAAATTATTAGATATACATGGACAACATGATAACCAGTCTTTATTAAATCCTAGTGTTCATATAAAGTTATTAGATAAATTTGCAGGAAATAATTTAATAAATTTAAAAACAGAGTATTTAGAAAAGTTTAATGAATATAAAAAATTAAAAGAAGAAATTGCAAAAAATTATGGCGATGACAAGGAAAAACAAAGAAAATTAGATTTACTTAAATATCAAGTAAATGAAATAAAAGATGCAAATTTAGTAAAAGGTGAAGAAGAGGACCTAGAAGAGAAAAAGAAAAAAATATTAAATGCTGAAAAACTTTCAAAAAATTTAGGAATAGCAGAAAGTGAAATTTTAAATGTATCAATAGATTCTATTATGAATGCAATGAAAGCATTAGAAAAAATAGAAGATATAAATGAAGAATATAAAGAATCAGCAGAAAGAATAAAAAGCATATATTATGATTTAGAGGATTGTGGAAGAAATATATCAAGCTTTGCACAAGACATATATTTTGATGATAGAGAAATTGAAGAAGTAGAATCAAGACTAAATCTTATATCTTCAATGAAACGAAAATATGGAAATGATATATGTGAAATTTTAAAATACAAAGAAGAAGTAGAAAAAGAGATATACGAAATAGAAAACTTAGAAGAATATACAAATAAATTAAAATCAGATTTAAAAATACTAGAAAATGAAATGAAAAAACTTTGCAACCAAATGCACAAAATTAGAGAAAAAACTGCACAAATTTTATCAGAAGAAGTACAAAAAGATTTAACTGATTTAGATATGAAAAATACAAAATTTAAAGTAAAAATTAATTATAGTGAAGAAAATGAATTTACTGAAAATGGACAAGAACAAATAGAATTTTTAATAATGACTAATGTAGGAGAAGATTATAAACCACTTGTAAAAATTGCATCAGGAGGAGAAATGTCAAGAATAATGCTTGCAATTAAAAAAGTTCTTGCAGACGTAGACGAAGTAGAAACATTAGTATTTGATGAAATAGATACCGGAATTAGTGGAGTTGCTTCAAATAAAGTTGCAGAAAAAATGGAACAAATAGCAAAAAAACATCAAATAATATGTGTTACACATTTAGCAACAATAGCAGCAAAAGGTGATAGCAACTATTATATAAATAAAGAAGTAAAAGATGGCAAAACAAAAACTTATGTATCTTTACTTACAGAAAATAAATTAGTAGAAGAAATTGCAAGAATAGCAAGTGGAGAAATTACAAAAGTATCAATGCAATATGCTAAAGAATTAATAAATAAGAAGGCATGCGCATAAAAGTAAAATAAATTTTATAACGCTTGACAAACATACTAAAATAATGGTATAAATATACTTACATGGCCCGTTGGTCAAGCGGTTAAGACGCAGCCCTCTCAAGGCTGAATCATGGGTTCGATTCCCGTACGGGTCACCAAGATAACGCTATCCGAACCTGGATAGTGTTTTTTGTAAATAAGTTATTTTATTATTAACTATAAATTAATGTATATTTTATTTCAAATACGATAAAATATATATTGACGTACATAAAAACGTATGTTACAATATAATTATATAGGGGGTATTTAAAATGACTAATACAAATATAACCAATTTTAGAAAAGATATTTATAAACTTTTAGAAAATGCAATAAAATACAATGAACCTATTAATATATCAACAAAAAATGGAAATGCAGTTGTTTTATCTGAAGAAGATTATAATAATTTAATTGAAACATTATATATTTCTTCTATGCCAAAACTAAAAGAAGAACTTATAAAAAGAAAAAACTCTTCTGATGATGATTTTGTAAAAGAAGACGAGGTGGATTGGTAATTGTATAAAATAGAATATCATAAAAAAGCACTAAAAGATATTGATAAATTAAAACAGAACAATCTAGTAAAAAAAGCCAAAGCTCTAATTGAAGTTATAAAAAATAATCCATTTCAAAATCCACCACCTTATGAAAAATTATTGCGGTGATTTAAAAGATTTATATTCAAGAAGAATAAACATACAACACAGACTTATTTACGAAGTATTAGAGAAAGAACAAACAGTAAGAATATTAAGTATGTGGTCACATTACGAATAATAAAATATATTATCATTCTATTTTTTTAATATCACTATCCTAATCTGGGGAGTGGTTATTTTTTTGCATGCTTAAATATTTACAATCCACACTTTCTGTTATATAATATTAAGATAAAATTGAAAGGAGCTATAAAAATATGGCAGAAAATAATTTGAATAATCAAGAGCAATTAGATGAAAATCATTTAATAGCAATTAGAAAGGAAAAATTAAAGGAATTACAAGAAAAAGGAAAAGATCCATTTAAAATAACAAAATATAATAGAACACATCTAAGCAGTGAAGTGAAAGAAAACTATGATGAATTAGAAGGAAAAGACGTATCTGTTGCAGGAAGAATTATGGCAAAAAGAATAATGGGAAAAGCATCTTTTTGTACGATACAAGATTCTACAGGAAAAATTCAAAGTTATGTTAGCATAAATGATTTAGGAGAAGAAAGTTATTCTGCATTTAAAACTTATGATATAGGAGATATCATTGGAATAAAAGGTTTTGTGTTTAAAACAAGAACAGAGGAAATATCTGTACACGCAAAAGAAGTAATACTTCTTACAAAATCTTTAAGACCACTTCCAGAAAAATTTCATGGACTAAAAGATACAGAACTAAGATACAGACAAAGATATGTAGATTTAATAATGAACCCAGAAGTAAAAGAAACATTTTTAATTAGAAGTAAAATAATAAAAGAAATAAAAAATGTATTAGATAAAAAGGGATATGTAGAAGTAGATACACCTATACTAAATACAATAGCAGGTGGAGCTGCTGCAAGACCATTTATAACACACCACAACACATTAGATATGGACATGTACTTAAGAATAGCAAATGAGTTATACTTAAAAAGATTAATAGTTGGTGGATTTGATAAAGTATATGAACTAGGTAGAATGTTTAGGAATGAAGGAATATCAATAAAACACAACCCTGAATTTACAAATATAGAGTTATATTCTGCTTATGAAGACTACAACGATATGATGAATATAACAGAAGAAATCGTATCTACAGTAGCACAAAAAGTATTAGGAACAACTAAAATAACATATCAAGGAACACCAATAGATTTAACACCAAGTTGGAAAAGAATAACTATGATAGATGCAATTAAAGAAGTAACAGGTGTTGACTTTAACACACTAAATACAGACGAGGAAGCGACAAATGCAGCAAAGAAATTAGGAATCGAAATAGATGGTACTTTAGAAAGAGGTAATGTAATCAATTTAGTATTTGAAGAAAAAGTTGAAGAAACTTTAATTCAACCAACATTTATATATGACTATCCAGTTGAAGTATCACCACTTACAAAAAGAAAACCATCAGACCCAAGACTTGTAGAAAGATTTGAAGTGTTCATTGGTGGAAGAGAATATGGAAATGCATATTCAGAATTAAATGACCCAATAGACCAGTACGAAAGATTCTTAGATCAAGCAAAACAAAAAGCAGCAGGAAACGAAGAAGCAAACGATATGGATGAGGATTTCATTCAAGCACTAGAATACGGAATGCCACCAACAGGAGGACTTGGAATAGGTGTAGATAGACTTATAATGCTTCTTACAGACTCAGCATCAATAAGAGATGTATTATTGTTCCCAACTATGAAACCATTGGCATAGAACATTTTAAAAGTTTTGATAAGTCTAAAAAGCAGTAAAATCAATAAATTTAGAACGTTAAAAATAATATATAAAAAGATAAAATTTTAAGAAATAATTGGAGAACTATAATATGCCCCAAATAGATAAAATTGAAACAGTATTAAGAAACTTTATTCAAGAATTAAATACGAATAAAAAATATAAATTAATCCCAGCAAATCCCGAAAAACGAAAAGATGCAAATGATTATGACTGCAATATTTATAATGAAATAAGTTTTCAACATGAATTAGGAAAATATATAGAAGAAAAACTAGAAAACGAGGGATATAAAGTATTCTACGAAAAGAATATGTATGATACTATAGAAGAACGAGAAGAAAAAGGTTGGGTAAAAAAAGAGGCTGATATTGTAATTATAAATAAAAATAACAACGAAAAGTATGCCATTGAGCTTAAATTTTCGAAAGGAGAAAATGCGAGAACGTCAGTAGTTTTGTATGATTATATCAAAGATATCAGATTTATGGAACTGGTAAAAAGTGAAAACAAGTTTACAAATGTATATAATTTTATGATTGCTAACAGTCAAAAATATTATAAATATGAATTAAATAAAAATGAATCAAAAATCAAATATAATATATACGAAATGTTTAGAAAAGAAACAAATAATAAAAATAAAAGAAGATATAGTATACCTCAAAAACCTAAAGAAATTGAAAAATATTGTAGACCTACAGCTACAAAAAAGAAAAAAGAAGAAAAAGAATTTACATTAGACAGACCATATTCAGGAACATGGGAAATGCTTTTTGAAAACGATCAAGATAATGATGAAACAAAATTTCAGTATAGATATATTTTAATCAATCATAAAAATGTAGAAAATAATTAATAGAAAATATATTAGATTGGAGAATAATATGTTAAAGCTAACTTGTGGAGATATTATAGAAAATGCAAAAAAATATGAAGTAGAAGCTATTGTTAATCCAAATAATAAGTATATGGACTATGGTTGTGGTGTTTGTGGTGCTATTTATGATGCAGCTGGAATAGAACAAATTGAAACATATTGCCATAATAAATGGATTAAAGACATGGAAGTAAAT
>CANQZZ010000092.1 GCA_947628465.1 uncultured Clostridia bacterium | reverse complement strand
ACTTTTTTGCTGTCTGTCATCTGACTAAATATTCCTCCGCTTCATGTGTTCTTTGCAAGATGTAATTCCTGCTTTTTTCCAGATAGTAGGCACACCAATTCTATTTGATAAATTTCTTACTGGCTCTACTCCTTTTTCTGCATGTCCATAATGATGTGGATACATTTCTTTTGGTGTTAATCCTTTTCCTAAATCGTGTACTAATGCACTATATCTTATTACCAAATCATTTGTTAGTTTTACACTGTTATCTACTGCAATCATTGTATGATTGTAGCTATCTCCTTCTGGATGATACTTTAAAGGCTGAATGCTTCCAATTAAATCAAATATTTCTTTAAAATGAACATCTAAAATATCCGCTTCTTTTAACACATTAAAAAATCTTGATGGTTTTTCTGACGAAAGTGCTTTTTTAAATTCCACAAATACTCTTTCTTTTGATAGTGTAATTAGCTCATCTTTTAATTTATTCATAAGTTTTATTGTGTTTTTTTCTACTTCAAAATTTAACTGACTTGCAAATCTTGCTACTCTATAAACTCTTAATGGGTCTTCTAAAAAGCTTTCCCCTACTGCTCTTATTGTTTTATTCTTTATATCTTCTATTCCATTAAATGGGTCAATAATTTCATCGCTTAGAACATCTTTTGCAATAGCATTAATGGTTATATCTCTTCGTTTTAAATCTTCCTCTATTGTAATATTTTTATTTGTTGTTATTTCAAAATTTTTATGGCCTTTTCCTATCTTTTTTTCAATTCTGGCAAGTGCAAATTCGCATCCTTCTAAATCGAATACTTCAAAGGATTTCCCTCTTGGTATTGCATTTGGAAAAAGTTCTATAAATTTATTTTTATCTATTCCAACTACGCAATAATCTTCATCATAAATTGGCCTATTTAGCAGACTATCTCTTACAGCTCCTCCTACTAAATAAAGCCTTCCTCCTGATTCTTCTATTAATTCTGCGATTTCTTTTATTTCCATAAATGCTCCTTTTATATTAGCATATCATAAAAATATTTATTTCACAATATTTCTATTTTATACGGCAAAAGGCACTAGAAACAAACTAGTGTCTTTTTTTAATTTTTGAAATTTTTTCAAATAATTATTTTTTTCTTTTAAAAATATTTACTATTTTAAGTTTTAAATCTCTATAAGCATATGCAAAATGTTCAAATATAAAATATATGAATTTATTATATACTTTATATATTTCCATAAACTCTACAAGTTCTGCATTAAATCCTTTCTTAAATCTATATAAGCCTTCATTTCTGGTGTTTTCATCGATTGCACAAATTCCTCTAAAGTCATATACATCACATTTATCTTGTATAGCCTTTTTTATCATTTCCCATTGTAACAAATAATTTGGCATTAAATTTCTATGTTCATTTAAACTTCCACCATACAAGTACCATTGTTTATTGCCATACATTATATTCATTACACAAGCTATTGCTTTTCCTTCATATTCTGCAAACATAAGCTTTATATTATCTGGCATCATACTATCATAAATTAGTTCAAAATATTCTTTACTTCTTATGTAAAAATCGTCCCTCTCACCTGTAACATCCATAATACTTTTAAACGTATCTAAATCATCTCTTGTGCCTTCCCTTAAGGTTACTCCTTTTTTGCTTGCTAATCTTATATTATATCTTGTTTTAGGACGAAAAGAATTAAAAACTTCTTCCTCTGTTTTTCCTTTTATGTCTAATCTAAAAACATATCTTGGTTGTAATAACCTCGTAGAATCTTTAATTTTACCAGCTATTTTAAATCCATTCTTTCTTGCCATATTTTTAAAATTTTCATTTGTTTGTAATATATCTGGATCCATTTTTAACATAAATGCTTTATATTTTTTTGCTAGTTCATCTGCTCTATTTATTAATTCTGAAAAAGTTTCTTCATCATTTTCATCACATATTGGTCCTCTAGGTGCATACATTAGTGTGTTTTTAAAATATGGTATTTTTCTAATTAATATACTTAATGCTCCTTTTATCTTTCCATTTTCATCTCTTACAACTATTATTTCATTTTTCCAATCTCTTTTTACATTTGCCCATTTTTTTGATTGTGCATAATGACATCTATAATGTTTTTTTAAGAATTCATCATATTCATCTAATTCTTCTTTCTCGCTTAATAATTCCATATATTTTATTCCTTTCATTTTAGTTCATATAAATTTAATTTCTGTACGAAATAATATTATAAAAATTTGTTTTTGCACACATTTTTCAAGATGTGTCCCAAATGGGACAAAATGTCCCAGAAAGAAACGTCCCCTTTGGGACATTATAAATTTCTTGCCATTTGGATTCCAGAACATGATGCCATCATTAAGCCTCTTGTCATTCCTCCTCCATCTCCTATTGAGTATAAACCTTTTATGTTTGTTTCGAATTGCTCATTTATTATTACTTTGTTGCTATAAAATTTTATTTCTGGTGCATATAAAAGGTTATCTGGATTTCCAAATCCTTCTACAACTTTATCTATTGCTCTTATAAATTCTAATATGCTTATCATTGTTCTATATCCTAATGCAAAAGTAATATCTCCTGCTACTGCTGATTTTAGAGTTGGTACTACTGAATTGTTTTCTAATTCATAATCCCATGTTCTTTTTCCTCTATGGATATCCCCTAATCTTTGTACTACTATGTTTCCTGCACCTAAATCATTTAAGTTTTGTGCTACATTACGTCCATATCTGATTGGTTTATCAAATGGATGTGTAAAATGATGTGATACAAGTATTGCTAAATTAGTATTTGTACTTTTTCTTTCTTTATATGAATGTCCATTGACTAATGTTAAGTTATTATCATAAACTTCTGCTGATACAAAGCCACTTGGATTTTGACAAAATGTTCTTACTTTATCTCTAAATGGTCCTACTCTTCCTACAAATTTTGCTTCATACATATATTTATTAACATCTTTCATTATTTCATCTGGAAGTTCATATCTTACACCAATATCTACAATTCCTGTATCTGTTTCAATGTGATGTTTATTGCACATATCTACTAGCCAATTTGCTCCTTTTCTTCCTACTGCTAAAACTACTTTATCTGAATAAATTGTCTCTAAAGGATGCTCTTCATCATCTATATATTTTGCATCTTTTATTTTAACACCTTTAATAGTTCCATCTTCTACTACTAAATCAGCTACAGTTGTGTTAAACATCATTTCTATTCCATTATCTGCAATGTATTTTTCTAATCTTCCATATACTTCATGGCTTTTTTCTGTTCCTAAATGTCTTATTGGAATATTTATTAGTCTTATTCCATCTTTTTCTGCTCTTTTAGAAATTTTGGCTATTTCTTCTTTATATTCAATTCCTTCTAATTTTTTATCTGCTCCAAAGTCTAAATAGATTTTGTCTGCATAATCTATTAACTCTTTTGTTTTTGGAACTCCTATATATTTATGAAGTATTCCTCCTACATGTATATCATCATCTTCACTATTATATAAAGATAGTTTTCCATCAGAAAATGCTCCTGCCCCTGAAAATCCATTTGTTATATTACACATTGGTTTGCAATGTATACATTTTTTTGTTTTTTCGATTGGGCAGTTTCTTTCTTCTACACGTTTTCCTTGGTCTATTAGTAAAACCCTTTTATATTTTTTTAGTTTAATTAATTCGTAGGCACAAAAGATAGAGCTTGGCCCCATTCCTACTATTATTACATCATACTTTTCTTTCACAAAATCACTCCATCTATTATAAAACTTTATCTACGTATTTTACAAAAATTACACTTTCTATTAAATCCATTATTGAATATATTAGCATTATTGTTCCTATTATTGAAATTAGTGCTCCATTGCTACATATCATGTATATACCGCCAATTATCATTATAACTGATAAAACTAGAGATGTACTCCATACATTTATTTTTGCACTATGCAATTTCAATGATAAGGACAATCTTAAAAGCCCACTATATATTATCCAAATTCCTATTACAATTCTAAATACAGATTCTATTAAACTACTATAAAATATAGTGATTAATCCTACAATGATAGCAATAATTCCATAAAGTAAATCATTGTTATAAAAATCAGCATTTCCTTTTGCAACGAAGTAATTTATAATTTTGATTGCTCCAACAACAATTAATATTCCTCCTAATATGTATGATATTACTTTGGTTGCTGATGTTGGGTTTATTATCATAAATATACCGATAATAGCAAATACAGCACATAACAATATGTTTGTCCATCCATTTTTCTTCAAAAAATCTTTCATAATTTTTACCTCCATTTTTATAATAAATTAATTCTGCATTAATATTTGCTGTACCTTAATTAAATTATAACTTATTAAATTTCCTCTTTCTATTTTCTACTAGATATATAATATCACAAGAGTAATAAAGTATCAATAATTTTTATTATTAACAAGCAAAATAGGATAAAAATAAGTAACTTTTAAATTGTGCTCTTAAAAATAGGGAAAAAGGGACCAGACCCCTTTTTCCCTATTTTTATTTTATTCTTCTACTCTATTTGTAATTTCTTCTAGGTGTAATAATTCTTCCCATCTTCTATCTACTTCTTTTTGGAATTCTTCTATCATCCATTCATTTCCTGGTTTAAACATGTGTTTAAATCTTTTTTGTGGTCTTAAGAATTCTTCTATTGGTAGTTTATTTTTTGGTTTGTAATTTACAGTGTATTTTCCATCTACTACTTCAAATAGTGGCCAATAACATGTTTCTACTGCTAATTTATTAATTTGCATTAAGTCTTCTGTGTTATATCCCCATCCTCTTGGACATGGTGCAAGTACATTTAAGAATGCTGGTCCTTCTGTATATATTGCTTTTTCAGATTTCTCATATAAATCTTTAAAGTTATTTACTGCAATTGTTTGAGCAACATAAGGAATATGATGATTTGCAATAATATTTGCTAAATCTTTTCTATTTTGCATTTTACCTGGAATAACTTTTCCTGCTGGTGATGTTGTTGTATCTGCAAATCTTGGAGTTGCTGATGAACGTTGAATTCCTGTATTCATGTATGCACCATTGTCGTAACATACATATACCATATCATGTCCTCTTTCCATTGCTCCTGATAAACTTTGAAGTCCTATATCATATGTTCCACCATCTCCACCAAATGCTATAAATTTAGTAGTTTGGTCCTCTGGAATTTTTCCTTTTCTTTTTAATGCTTTATATGCTGCTTCTGCTCCAGAAGCATTTGCTGCTGCGCATTCAAATGCTGTATGTATAAATGAATCTGTCCATGCTGTGTATGGATATATAAATGTTGAAACTTCCATACATCCTGTTGCTACGCTAATTACTGCATGGTCTTCTGGTTTTAATGCTCTTAATACCATTCTTGCTACTGCTGGTGCACCACATCCTGCACACATTCTATGTCCTGCTGTAAATCTAGATGGTTTTTCTGCTACTACTTGTTTTAAATTATATGCCATATTGCTCTTACCTCCTTAATCCTAAATATCTATATGGATTATCTACATTACCTGATTTTGCTATTTCTTGTAAATCTGTATATATGCTTTCTATATCATCTGCTTTTGTATCTCTTCCACCAATTCCATACACATAATTTACCATTGGAACTTGTTTTTTATTTACATACATTGCAGATGTTACATCTTCAAATAATGCTCCGCCTGCTGCATTTAAAGAATCTGCTTTATCTAAAACTGCAACTGCTTTTACATG
>CANQZZ010000091.1 GCA_947628465.1 uncultured Clostridia bacterium | reverse complement strand
GTGCTATGTAATAGCATCATACTTAAGGCAATTTAACTATTTTTTATTTTACCACTATTTATAAGTGGTATTTTTTTTATTTCATTTGCTTTTCTGCAATATTTATTTTTTCACATCTTTTACGTCCCTAATATGCATAAAATTATATGCTTGTGTTAGAAAACTTAAACCGTATAGCAGTAGTTTATCATTGAAAAAAGAGTGATAGTTTAATTTTACTATCACTCCTTTTACTTAATTATCTGTCTGTAATCTTCTTCTATAATCTAAAATTTTTTGTTTTCTCATCGCATTAGATTTCTTTAAATTTGCAATTTGTTTATCATATAATTTACAAAGTGAATTTACTTGATCTTCTGTTAAGTCTTCTTCCTTTATTTCTCCACTACGGTATTGTTTTTGGAGTTTTAATAACTTTGTTTCTTCATTTTCAATATTTCTAATACTTTCCATAAAAGCAGATTTTTTATTTTCGCTTTCTGCATTACTACTTACGTTTTCTTCTGCAATTACACTGCTTCTAATTCCTACGTCTTTATGAAATAAATTTCTAAAAAATTTTTTTATTTTATAAAATATACTATCTTCATTAACTTGTACTAATGATTTTTCTTGTGTGTTTTCTTTCATACTAATTCTCTCCTATATCTTGACCTTCTTTTTCAGTTTGTTTTTCGATTAAGGCTTCTGTTTCTGTAATTGTCTTTTCTTCTGCTTCTAATGAAGTTAATTCATCATCTTTACCTCTTAACCACGCTAATAACGCAGGGTCTATTGGTTTACGATATGCAAATTCTTTTTGATATTCATATTGTTTAGTATTTCTAGCATTACATATTTCTGGACCAAATTCACTGTCCATCATATTAGGGTCAACATAGTCTAAAAAGGTTTCAAAAGGCATTTCCATTTCATCTAACTGTGTTGCAAGATATAAATAAAAATTCTTATCTTGTGAAATTGGAAGATTTGCAAAATTCTCTAATGTTTCATTTATATTTACTTCTCCCATTTCATCAAATACAACCGTTATATCACTATTATTCTTAGCAACACTACTAGCATAATCTTTGATATATTGAGCAATATCTATTCCTTTTTCTTGTAAAACTTTTAATTTACTACCTAATAATTGTCTTCTTAATACTTCATCTGAAACTCTTTCTATTACTTTATCTTCTTCGCCATACATAAAATCTAATATTGTAAATGTTTTACTAGGAAATTCTGTATAATAATCATTATTTTCTTCATACATTCCATCATAATTTGTTTCTGGGTCTAATTCTGAATATTGAGAACCATAATCTGTATAACTGAAATTTGCTAATTCTCGTTCTCCATATACACTTACAAGTTTTTCAAAATATATTGCAGGGTCTTCACCAGCTAGATTAATGTGGCTTGTAGAAACTAAATTTTCAAGAAATTCTCTTTTTTCAGTTTCAAAATCATAATCTAATCCTGCTTGTTCTAACATTTCGTGTAATTTTTTATCTAACTCATTATAACGAGCATAATTTTCATCATAAACATTTTGTAATTCTTCTCTTCTAGCTTCATCTAAAATTTGACCACATTCTGCTCTTTGTAAAAATATATCTTGTATTTCTATTAAATCATCTAAACTTGCCATAATAAAATTCCTCCATATTTAGTTGGACTAACTTTTTATATCCCACACATTATATGTGCATAGAGTTCCGATGCGATACTTTGGTATTTATGTTTCGTTTTGTTTATTAACTATGATTAAATCATATATCTTTAATTTTCCATTGTCAATAGTTTTTATAAAATAAAAAAATACATCTCTTTCTGGTAGTTAGAGATGTATTCTTAATAATACTTATATATTATATCCAAAAGCAAATTCCTTGTATGTTTTATCCCCAAATTTAATATCTTTTTCCTGTACTAGTTTCCCACCCATTTTTTCATAAAATGTTCTTGATGGATAATTTTCTTTTAAGCACCATAATATCATTTTTGATTTTCCTCTACTTTTCAAATCATTTTTTGCATAATTAAAAAGTAATTTTCCTATACCTTGTCTTTTTAAATTAGACTTTACATACAATGCCTTTAATTCACAGTCATACTCTTTTAAGTTTCCTGAAATTAATTTGTCATCATATCTACAAAATCCAACAATTTTGTTATCTGATTCTGCAACTATAAATGAACCTAATTTATAGTCTTTTTTTCGCTCATTTATTCTTTCTTTAGCATTCATTGATTTTAAGTATGTATCATCAATTATACCTTTATATGCAGTTTGCCATCCATCAATTTGTATATTCACGACTGCTTCAATATCTTTTTCTTCTATATTTCTTATATTTATATTCATTTCAAATTTTACCTTTCTTTACAAATATTTAGTGAGTTCTTTTAGTTCCTTAATCTGATATTCATAATTTGACTGTTCCTTTTTTCTATTAATCCAAATTCCATACATCCCAGCATTTAAACTTCCCTCTATGTCTACTTTATATTTATCTCCTATCATTATACAATTTTCTGGTTTTAAATTAATCATTTTACATGCAATATCAAAAATTTCTTTTTCTGGTTTTGAATAGCCAACTTCACTTGAAATAACTATATCCGAAAAATATTGATTTAATCCAGTATATTCTATTTTTTTTCTTTGTTGTTTTCCATCTCCATTGGAAAGTATAACAAGTTTATATCTGTTTTTTAAATTTTCTAATAGTTCTTTTGCATCATCAAATAATATCCAATTTTTTTCATAAATATTTTGATAATCTTTAAATTTTTCTTTAGCATCTTCATCAGAAATATTAATTGAATAATTACTAAATAAGCCTTTCATTCTCCCTATTCTTAACTCTTCAAATGATATTTCACCTTTATGATATTTTTCATAAGTTTCCATTGTAACTCTGCTCCAAACCTCAGCAAAATTAACATCTTTAATTTTATTAAATTCATTATACAAATTTTTAAATTCACAAATTGCATTATATTCTGCCTTCTTACTGTTAACAAGTGTATCATCTAAATCAAATAAAACTGCTTTTATTTTTAATCCATTTTTCAATATAAATACCTCTTTTCATATTAAATCTAGAATTTTATATGACTATTATAATATAAAATTTATAAAAAATAAATATATAGTATATATTTGTTTCAACTATACCAATACTTTTATAATAAATAATTATCGAAAATCCACTATTCTATAACGAAAATACTATTAATAAAATTATCTATTCATTTAAGATTACCTATTTTTAATATCATATCCAATGCATCCGTAAATCCAGTTATATAATATTTCCTATTAAAATAATAAAAACTATCTAATATTTCTTCTTCTAACTTATCTAACTTTTTCTTTGCATATTGATGTGTTTCATTATCTATGTAATTCAAAATAGTATTTATACATTTTTCAAAATCATATATGTGATTTTTATCTTCTTCGCTTAATTCAGTTTCTAATTCTTCCTCCCTAAATTCAAACCATTTCTCCAATACATTTTTTTCTTTTTTCATAATAAAATTCTCCTTTCTTAAAATACTTGTATTAATTGCATAAGGATAATTTTATACTCTAAAATACACATTAATTTTTATATTAACACTTTGCACGCATCCACGCTTATTAACATATTTTAAAACTACCATTTTGTCACTACCATGTGCATGGGATTTGGATGTAATGCTGCAGGGGTTGTTGGTGCAAGAATTATAGATTCTCCAAGAGAAAAATTAATTGCAATTATTACTAATAACTTTGTTCCTTGTAATCGGAAGATTTCCATTTTTAATTACTATTGCTTCGATATTTATTGCTGGAAGTACATTTGGTATTTGGTCTTCCATTTTATCTACTTTATCTGTTGTTTTAGTTATCATTATTGGAATTATAATGACTCTTATCATTTCTAAAATTTTATCTAAAACAATTCTTAAAGGAATGCCTTCATCTTTTGTTTTGGAACTTCCTCCATACAGGAAACCACAAATTGGCAAGGTTTTAGTACGTTCAATTTTTGATAGAACTTTATTCGTCCTTCGGAAGAGCAATTGCTGTTGCAGCTCCTGCGGGTATTGTTATATGGCTTTTTGCTAATGTAAATATTGCTGGATTATCTATATTAAATCATATTGCAAATTTCTTACATCCTTTTGCAAGTCTTATGGGATTAGATGGATATATTCTTACTGCATTTATTTTAGCTCTTCCTGCAAATGAAATAGTTCTTCCAATAATTCTTATGAGCTATATGGCAGGTGGAAATTTAGTGCAAATTGAAGATTTAACAAGTATATCTAATATTTTAATAAGTAATGGTTGGACTATTCTTACTGCAATAAATGTAATGCTTTTTAGCTTAATGCATTTCCCTTGTAGCACTACTTTAATTAGTATAAAAAAAGAAACTGGAAGTTGGAAATGGTCAATAATTTCATTTGTTATTCCAACTATTTGTGGAATAGTCGTGTGCATGATTACAAATGGACTTTATAACTTGGTTATTTAGTAATAACAAAAATACATCTCTTTCTAGTCGTTAGAGATGTATTCTTAATAATACTTATTTAGCGGTGCCAACTTTATTTTATATCCCACACATTATATGTGTAAGGGCCACCATGGTCATCATCATCTGCTAATTTGTTTACAGTAACTGTTTTCGATTTTGATAACTGGATATCAGATGGTAGAGTGATAAGGACACGCACACCAAGCGCATCGACGTGGCCGTAGTACACATTGCGGTAGTAAGGGAACACATAATACACGTCGGTGCTGTTGTAGGCAGACGCAAGCCAATAATATGAATAATTGTCAATTAGGTTCTCATATCTTGTTTTATATACCTTTTGAAATGTCGAGTTATCTTCTATGCCTTTACCATCATTTACTTCCATATATTTTTTATACCAATTATCTAAGTCTGCTTTTATTATTGCATTTGCTCCTGTTGCTTTTCCTATTTTATAAACATCCCAATCCCTTTTTGTATAACTATCAGTTAAACTTAATCCAGTAGCGGAGCTGTTTACATTTCCAGACAAGATATATTCACTTATATAGCCTCCATTTCCACTATCGGTACTAGAACTTGGCACATAAAAATCCTCTGGACATCCTGCTGATATTAATGTTATTGTATTGTTTTCTTTATCTACGTCAAATAGTCTCCAGCCTGCTATTGCATTACCTTCCAAATCTTTTATCCCATTATTAGAATCATTATAAGGTTTTGCATTTTCATCCCTGCTATCTCCTTCTGCAAATCCTCCAAATTGATAATTTTTATCAGGAAGTGTATTCTTATCTCCATTTGCTATCGCTTTACTATTATTTGCTCCTGTTTGTATTGCATTTATTTCTTGTTGGGTCCATGTTCCTGCATGGTAGTTTATAAAGTCTCCTATGTGTAAGTTTTCATCTGTAGTAGAATCTGTGCTATTGCCTATTGCTGAAAGTGTTTCTTTACTTTCATCAAATAATTCTGCTGCTGTTTTATACCCTCCTCCTGATGTAGCTCCTACATATTCTTCTATTGAGTTATATATTGTATTGTCTATGTTTACCTGTCCATTTGATAACTCACTTTCTTCTACTCTTGCTGTTTCTGTATCAGCTGTCGCTTTCTTTGCTGAGCTAAATAGTCCTCCGTTTAGTGCTACTGTTACTGTTGCTGCTACTAGTATTAACATTATTATTATTGTTATTACTAGTGCGATTAAGGTTATACCTCTTTTTGTTTTTAATTTTTCTTTTGACATTTGTCTTTTTCCTCCTTCTTTGGTTTCCTTAAAAGTATTTACTGTTTTGTTTATTTTATGTT
>CANQZZ010000090.1 GCA_947628465.1 uncultured Clostridia bacterium | reverse complement strand
TCAGTATAAATAACATGATATACATAGCTTGTACCACTTTTACTTGCAGTATATTGAGTTACAGTGGCAGAAGCAAAACTCTCACATCTATACTTTATTATCTCTTCAACATTTTCCAAAGAAATGTTATTTTTCTTTTTGTAATCTGCTAGTAAATAGTCATTATATATTTTTTCATAATTTTTTTCTATAAAAATTTGATCTAATTTTTTCTTATAATAACTATAAAATCTATCAGTCATTGTTTTTTCTTCCACATCTTCAATATTAAAAAGAGAAGTATCTTCTGGTGATTGTGGCCTCCAAATAAAATATAAGATAGCAATAAAAAATACAATATAAACAACTATAATTATTCTATATTTTTTAAGTATTTGAAAATAATCTTCCATATTATACTCCTTTTTTTATTCAATATAAAAAATATATGCCTTACTCAAATTATTATTAAAATAAATTCCAATATATCCTTTAGTTTCATCTTTTAAATTCAACTCACATAAATAATAACCTGAGTCTAAAGAATATATTTTTCCTAAGCAATCAGAATCATATAATGAACTTTCTGATTTTAATCTTTCTCCTACGGAAGTATCAACCGTATTGTATTCAAGAATTTTTTGATAAAAAGATTTAGCTATCTTTTTATATTTAAATTTTGAAACTTTTCTTTTGTAAAAATCAGTAAGGCTATTTTTATAATATTCCAAATAGCCTTCTGAATCATTACTAAAGGAATTAATATACTGATTTATAAAATTTTCACAGTTGTAATATACATTTCTATCATATACTGTAGTTCCTCTTTCAATTAAAGTTTGCCCATTATCTTTTCTATAATTAATTACACTATCAGTATTCGAATTAATATTTCTAATTACATTATATAGTACAAAAATTAATATTAAAAATGTTATTCCGACTACAATTAATTGTTTTTTACTTATATTGTGCAAATTCATTTTCACACTCTCCTAAACTATTCTAAATCAGATACATCAAATCCTGCTTTTCTATAAGCATCTTTTATTATTTTTTGTTTTTGTTGTATTTGGTTAATTAATGCTTTTTTACCTGAACCAGCTTTTATATCTTTTCCAAATGATGCCACACCAGCTGGTATACTTAGTGCAGCCTCTCCTAAAACGTCACCTACACCAGCACCTTTTACTGCATCAGACAATACATCTCCTAAAGAAAAATCTCCTGCTGCTGCATGCATAGTTCCTGCTAGTGTGCCTCCAGTTACAAATCCTGCAACAGAACCTGATGTTTCAAGCACACCACTTGCAATTTGGTATATTGCCGCTTTCTTTTTATTTCTTGCTTCCATAATTTTAGCATCACAATTTGCCAACATATCTTCATATTTATGTTTATCTTTTATACTTGGTGCTCTACCACCTGATGCTCCAGCTGAGACGCCTCCGTTGCCTGTGCCAGTTCCACCACCTGAACCACCTGGTGCGCCTTCTCCTGCTTCTCCTGCACCTGCAGAGCCTTCTGCTCCACCACCTTGGGATAACAATTCAGCATATTGAGCTACCCTTCTATTTTTATCTGCTAAAGCATTCTTTTGTTCTCTGCTTCCAGCTGCAATTCCTCTAACTCCGCCAAGCATCTTCTTACCATTA
This sequence comes from uncultured Clostridia bacterium, assembly GCA_947628465.1. The sequence continues at coordinate 4,265 of CANQZZ010000090.1, read as the reverse complement.
TCACCAAGTCTCCTTAATGCTGCCATTGTTGCAATACCACCAGCAAGTCCGTGAGCTCCCATTTTTGCTCCACCTTTTAGTCCAACATCAGAGACAGAAGATTTAAGTCCAATCATATCAGATACAAGTTGTTCTAGTTTTGCCATAGATGCAAGTGCAATTATATTAATTATAGCCAATCCTGGCGCTTGATTTACATTATCATTTATTTCAACTATGAAGGATGATACCATCGTAAGTAGAAATGCTTGTAAAGATTGTATAAATACTATAGCGCAAAATTCCTTAATCCACTTTGACAAAGTACTATTTCTCTGTCCCATAGCTTTGGCCATAAAATCATATAATACAAGGAATGGCCCAAAAAAAGATAATATTACTATATAGAAAAATCTTTTTAAATAAGCAAAGAAGTACATTATTGATTGGAAAACAAATATTGTATAAACAATAACTCCTACTAAACTTATATCACCATCTTCATCATATCTATTTATTTTAAAATATACTGATAATTGCGATACTACTGAATTTCCTAATTTTGAAACATCAATTTGTCCAGGAGTTACATCACCAGTAGAATTTAACATAGCTACTGCTGTAGTCATTGCATTCATCATTGTAACTTCATATTTTCCATATGTATTATCACTTAATATATCTACACAGCTTTTATATATAGTAGCAAATGATCTTCTTATATTACAATCATTTTTTATATCTGCATCAAAAGCTTCTTTCAATACTAAATATAATTCATCATCTTCTTTATAATCATCGCCGTAAGTAATATCTTCTCCAAATTTGTTTTCAAATATTACACCTGTTTCTCTATGATCATAAACCGCCTTAGCCATACAATATAAAAGGACTGCTCTATCCGTATCATTAGTTTTTCTTAAACCATTACCATTATCTTCAGTTAAAAAATCTTCATAGCCACCAGCCAAATATTTAGCTGCTAATTCATACTTTCCTCCATCAGTCAAAGCCTCTGCTATATAATCGGATAACTTTTCAAACGCATCATCATTATCATCATCATGAAACCAATTTTCGTTTCCTGTTCCTTTTGCATCTTTAACTCTCTCTATTAAATTCTTTTGTTGCTGGGCAGCACCAGCAAAAGTAAATGATCCACTTAATTGATTATCCACAATTCCAAAAGCCACTTTTACTAAACTTTCATTTAAATAAAAACAAAAACTTATAAAATAGTGAATAGAAAATATTAAAATTAAAGATATTACAAAATCAGCAACTGTTTCTTTATATCTAGCTTTTTCAGCAGCAATAGCTGTTGTTGCAAGTTTTATTGCCATTATTAATACTGCAACTGTAAAAAAAGTTATTGATATTGAAAATATAGTGTAATAAAGTTTTGCAATTACATCAGATATTATACTTGAAAATGAGCCAGCAGAAGGATTAATGAAGTTTACATCTAATGCTGGAACTCCATTATATATTATTGCATCGGCCCATGGCATAAGAGCTGCGCCAGTATCCCCATCACCAACTGAAGCTAAAACTTTAGCAAATGATGTAAGTAATGATTCTCCTATAGACGCACATGTATTTATGAGCCAAAAAATGGCTTTAGTAAGTATATTAGAATCTTCATCACCTGTAACATTCATTGAAGTTATAACCTCTGTACCACTATAATTTTCATTTATAGCAGCAAATATATAATTAAAATGAGGTACAATTATAATTCCAATTATAACTGCAATGATAATAACTCTTTTTAACATTTGAATAATTTTGATTTTCTTCATACTAAATCTCCTATATCATTTTGAATATTCTAAGTATTAAATAAATACATGAATATAGTAAAATTATTCTAAATCAGATACATCAAATCCTGCTTTTATATAAGCATCTTTTATTATTTCTTGTTTTTGTTTTATTTGGTTAATTAATGCTTTTTTACCTGAACCAGCTTTTATATCTTTTCCAAATGATGCCACACCAGCTGGTATACTTAGTGCAGCCTCTCCTAAAACGTCACCTACACCAGCACCTTTTACTGCATCAGACAATACATCTCCTAAAGAAAAATCTCCTGCTGCTGCATGCATAGTTCCTGCTAGTGTGCCTCCAGTTACAAATCCTGCAACAGAACCTGATGTTTCAAGCACACCACTTGCAATTTGGTATATTGCCGCTTTCTTTTTATTTCTTGCTTCCATAATTTTAGCATCACAATTTGCTAACATATCTTCATATTTATGTTTATCTTTTATACTTGGTGCTCTACCACCTAATGCTCCAGCTGAGACGCCTCCGTTGCCTATGCCAGTTCCGCCACCTGAACCTGAACCACCTGGTGTTCCTGTTCCTACTTCTCCTGCATCTGCAGAGCCTTCTGAGCCGCCACCTTTGGATAACAATTCGGCATATTGAGCTACCTTTCTATTTTTCTCTACTAAAGCATTCTTTTGTTCTCTTCTTCCAGCTGCAATTCCTCTAACTCCGCCAAGCATCTTCTTACCATTATCACCAAGTCTTCTTAATGCTGCCATTGTTGCAACACCGCCAGCAAGTCCGTGAGCTCCCATTTTTGCCCCACCTTTTAAGCCAACATCTGAGACAGAAGACTTAAGTCCAATCATATCAGATACAAGTTGTTCTAGTTTTGCCATAGATGCAAGTGCAATTATATTAATTACTGCTAATCCCTGTGCTTGACTAAACTCAAGGTCAGATATTTTTCCATTTATTTTAACAATTAGCGTCGCCATCATAGTAAGCAAAAATGCTTGTAAGGTTTGTATAAATACTAATGCACAAAATTCCCTTATCCATTTTGATAATGTATTACTATTCTGTCCAACCGCTTTTGATAAGAAATCAAATAATACAAGAAATGGTCCAAAGAAAGATAATATTACAATATAGAAAAATCTTTTTAAATAAGCAAAGAAATACATTATTGATTGTAAAACAAATATTGCATAGACAATAACACCTATTAAACTTATTTCTCCCTCTGCATCATATCTATTTAATTTAAAATATACTGACAATTGTGATACAACAGAATTTCCATATTCTTCTAATGATGAATCCTCATAGCCATAAATTGATCTCATTCTAAGTACTGCTTCATTAATACCATTAATAACAGTTTTTTCTAAATTTCTATATTTTTTAGTTGAACCCCAATTATCTATATCAAAACAGTCTTTATATACTACCTCAAATTCCCTACGCGTACTTCTAATACCCAATTCCGTCATAAGTGTATCTGTATCAATCATATCATAAAAAAATTTATCATAATATTTTTTTAATTGGTTATATAATTCATTTTCGCCATCAGGATACTCTTGATTATTCGTAAATATACTTTCATTATTTTCGTAATTATCATTTACTAAATGCACCATACAGAATACAATAACTGCTTTTTCTGTTTGACATGCCGTATCTATATGATCGCCATTATTATCATTTAAAATTTGTAATGTAGTAGCTGATAAATAATTAAAAACTTGTTCTTTTTTTCCTCCATCAAACATATCTTCCTTAATACGGTCAAATAACTCTTGATGCCATCTTTCATTTTCATCCTCATTATTTGCTCCAACATAAAGATCTTCTAGTTGTGTACTTTCTAGCTTTTCAAAACGATCTTTAGCATTTGAATCTATTTTTACACTTTCACCTTGCAATTGCACCTGTCCAATTGCAAACGCAACTTTTACTAAACTTTCATTTAAATAAAAGCAAAAACTTATAAAATAATGAATTGAAAAAATTAATATCAAAGATATAATAAAATTTCCAACCATTTCTTTATATAAGGCTTTTTCAGCAGCAATTGCAGTTGTAGCAAGTTTTATTGCCATTATTAAAACAGCAATTGTAAAAAATGTTATAGAAATAGAAAATATTGTATAATATAATTTAGAAATTGTACTTGATAATATATTAGAAAACGAATTAGTATCTGGATTAATGAAGTTTACATCTAACGCAGGAACACCATTATATATTATTGCATCAGCCCATGGCATAACTCCTCTACCAGTTTTTTGAGAGGCCATCAAATTTGCAAATGAAGAAAGTAGATATTCACCAATTTCAGCACAAGTATTTATTAACCAGAATATAGGCCTGCTCAATGGATTAGGAGATTCATTTCCCCCAACACTATTGGAAGTAACTATTTCGCTTCCTTTATAATTTTCATTTATCTCTCCAAATATATTGTTGAAAACTGGAATAACAACTATCATTATTAAAAATATAAC
>CANQZZ010000089.1 GCA_947628465.1 uncultured Clostridia bacterium | reverse complement strand
GATATGATTCTTGGAAGTTACTATTTAACAATGCAAATTGATGGTGAAAAAGGTGAAGGTATGTATTTCAAAGATGTTGACGAAGCATTACTTGCATACCAAAATGGAGATGTTGGTCTTCATGCAAAAGTAAAAGTAAGAATAACTAAAGAAATAGATGGAGAAAAGAAAACAAAAACAATACAAGCAACAGTAGGAAGACTTATATACAACGAAGAAATACCACAAGATTTAGGATTTGTAGACAGAAGCGACCCTGAAAAAGCATTTGACTTAGAAATAGACTTCCCAGTTATGAAGAAAAACCTAGGAACAATTATAGCTAAATGTATAGATAAACATGGATTAAATAGATCAGCAGAATTATTAGATTACATCAAAGCCCTAGGATTTAAATATTCTACAAAGGGTGCAATAACAGTGTCAGTTCATGACGTCGCAGTACCAGAAGCTAAAAAGAAAATTTTAGCAGATAGTGAAAAACAAGTAGAAGAAATAGGAAAACAATATAGAAGAGGTTTAATTACTGAAGACGAAAGATATTCTTCAATAATCAAAGTATGGGAAAAAGCAACAGATGATGTTACAGACGCAATGAAAGACAATTTTGATGACTTAAATCCAATATACATGATGGCTCAATCTGGAGCAAGAGGTAACATGAACCAATTACGTCAAATCGCTGGTATGCGTGGACTTATGGCAAACACATCTGGTAAAGCAGTTGAAATACCAATCAAATCATGCTTCAGGGAAGGATTAGACGTTCTAGAATATTTCATTTCTTCGCATGGTGCTAGAAAAGGTTTAGCAGATACAGCTTTAAGAACAGCTGACTCTGGTTACTTAACAAGAAGATTAGTTGATGTATCTCAAGATATAATTGTAAGAGAACATGACTGTGGAACAACAGAAGGAATTGAAATAGAAGATATTAAAGATGGAAATCAAGTAATTGAAAAATTACATGAAAGATTAGTTGGTAGATATGCATTAAATGACATATTAAATCCAGAAACAAACGAATTAATAGTAGATACAAATACATTAATTACACCAGATATAGCTGATAAAATAATAGCAGCAGGAATAGAAAAAGTAAAAGTACGTTCAGTATTAGGTTGCAAAACAAAACATGGTGTTTGTAGCAAATGTTATGGTATGGGCCTTGCAACAAGAAAAGAAGTTAATATTGGTGAAGCAGTTGGTATAATTGCTGCACAATCAATTGGTGAACCTGGTACACAGCTTACAATGAGAACATTCCACACAGGTGGTGTAGCTGGAGGAGATATTACACAAGGTTTACCTAGGGTTGAAGAGCTATTTGAAGCAAGAAAACCAAAGGGTCTTGCAGTAATTTCTGAGATAGATGGAACAGTTAAAATAGCAGAAGTTAAAAAGAGAAAAGAAGTAACTGTAACAAGTAAAGATAATTCAAAAACTTATGCAATTAGCTTCGGATCAAAATTAAAAGTAAAAGACGGAGACGAAATTAAAGCAGGAGATCCAATCACAGAAGGATCAATCAATCCAAATGAAATACTTGCAATTAAAGGACCAGAAGGAGTATATAAATACTTAACAGCTGAAGTACAGAAAGTATATAGAAATCAAGGTGTTGACATTAACGATAAGCACATTGAAGTAATCGGAAGACAAATGCTTAAAAAGATGAAAGTAATTGACAATGGAGAAACTTCAATGTTTGCAGGTTCATTAGTAGACATTAGTGAATTCAATGAAGAAAATGAAAAAGCAAGAGCTGAAGGTAAAAAAGAAGCAACAGGAACAAGAGCTTTGCTTGGTATAACAAAAGCATCACTTGCAACAGAAAGTTTCTTATCAGCAGCATCATTCCAAGAAACAACAAGAGTACTTACAGAAGCTGCAATAAAAGGAAAAACAGATTCATTAATAGGATTAAAAGAAAATGTTATTATAGGTAAATTAATCCCAGCAGGAACAGGAATGCAAGCTTACAGAAATATAAAAATAAATACAGAAAAACAAGAAGAACAAACAGGAGAATCTGCATAGAGTAAATAGAAAGCAGAAGGGAGATATTAAATAAAATCCCTTCTGCTTGTTTTATATTTTTATCTTTTTTAAAAAATCATATTGAAATCATAAAATAGTAATGTTAAAATATATAAAAATAAGAGGAGTGATGTTATGAAAAAATCAAGTATTATCATTTTAGTAGTAGTTGCAATAATTGCTATTGTAATTATTATGATAGCTTCAAGTTATAATGGTATTGTAGCTAAATCAGAAGAAGTAGATAATAAATTTTCTACAATAGATACTCAGTTACAAAGAAGAGCAGATTTAATACCAAACTTAGTAAATACTGTAAAAGGATATGCTAGTCAAGAACAACAAGTTATAGATTCAGTAACAGAGGCAAGAGCAAAACTTGCAGGAGCAACAACTGTTTCAGAAAAGGCTGAAGCTGATGGAGAATTAACTAATGCTTTAAACAGATTAATGATAGTTGTAGAAAATTATCCAGATTTAAAATCTTCACAAAATTTCATACAACTTTCTGATGAATTGGCAGGAACAGAAAATCGCATTGCTACAGCAAGAAGAGACTATAATGAAGCAGTAAAAGAATATAATTTAAAAATAAAAAAATTTCCAACGAATTTAATGGCTGGAATGTTTGGATATGACCAAAGAGATTATTTTGAAGCATCTGAAGCAAGTCAGGAGGTTCCAAATGTTAACTTTGATTAACCATAAAAAGCTATTAATTGGAATAATAATGCTAATATTTTTTATATTAGCATTTTCTTATAATTTATCATTTGCAGTAGTAGAACCAACAAATCAATTCTATGTAAATGATTACGCTGGAGTTTTAACTAGTGAAACAGAGCAATATATTATGAATATGAATGTTGAATTAAACAATAAATCAAAAGCTCAGATTGTAGTTGTAACAGTAAAAAGCTTAGATGGTAAAACTATTGAAGAATATGCAACAGAACTATTTAGAAAATTTGGAATAGGTGATAAAGAAAAAAATAATGGAGTCCTTTTATTGTGTTCTACAGGAGATAGAATGTTTAGAATAGAAGTTGGATATGGATTAGAAGGAGCTCTGCCAGATGGTAAAACCGGTAGAATACAAGATGAATATATTATTCCATATTTAAAAAATGATAATTATGATGAGGGAATAAAAAATGGATTTAGTGCTGTTTTAGAAGAAGTATGTAAAGAATATGGAATCACAGTTTCAGGAGCAATGACAGCACAAGCAGGAGGAAATATAATAGGAAATAATATTTCTTTATTACCAACTATTGTATTTACATCAGTAATTATATCTGTGATAGTAAAAGCTTTTACCGAAAAAATGAATAGAAAAAGTAAAATCATAGTTAGAGTTATTTATATTATAGCATTAACAATAATTTCGTATGCTATATTGAAATTCATGGAATTTGCTATAATAATTTTAATATTTAATATTGCTATTATCTTTTTAAGAGGTGGCCGAGGAGGATATTACGGCGGAGGCTTTTCAGGACACTCAGGAGGAGGTTTCTCAGGAGGAGGTTTCTCTGGAGGAGGAGGTTCTTCTGGCGGTGGCGGAAGTTCTAGAAGCTTTTAAGATATAATATAAGAATTTTAATAATTATAAAAATGGGGAAATAAATTCTCCATTTTTTTTAATTATATTATTGAAATAATAAAATAGTAATGCTAAAATAAATTTGTTAGAAATTCAATAAAAAAATCTAATAGGGGGATAAAAATGAATAATATTAAAGTTTTTGCCTGCAATTCTGCAGAAGAATTTACAAAAGAAATATGTGATAATTTAGGGATACCAGTTGGAAAAAAAGATGCATTTAAATTCGCAAATGATAACAATTTTGTGCAATTAAAAGAAACTGTTAGAGAATATGATGTTTACATTGTACAAACAACTCAGCCACCAGTAAATGAAAGAATCATGGAATTATTAATAACAATAGAAGCAGCAAAAAGAGCAGGAGCAAGAAGAATAACAGCAGTACTTCCATATTTTATGTATTCAAGATCAGATAAAAAAGACCAATCTAGAGTACCAGTAACAGCAAAACTTATGGCAACATTGTTAGAAGCAGCAGGAGTAAATCATGTACTTACATGCGACTTACATAACCCAGCAATTCAAGCATATTTTAATGTAATATGTGATAGGGTAACAGCAAAACATTTATTAGAGAAATATTTTGAAGCAAAAAAATTAGAAAATATGGTAGTAGTTGCAACAGATGCAGGAAGTTCAAAAAAAGCATATAAATATTCAAAATTCTTTGAATGCCCACTTGCATTAATTGATAAAAGAAGAGAATCAAACAATGATAATGCAGTTGCAACAAATATTATAGGAGACATAGAAGGAAAAACAGCAGTAATATTTGATGATGAAATAAGTACCGCAGGAACTTTAGTTGAAGCAGCTCATATCTTAGAAGAACATGGAGCAAAGGAAATATACGCAGGTGCAACACATGGCGTTTTAGTAGGACCAGCTATTGAAAGAATAGAGAAATCCCCAATAAAAGAATTGGTAGTAACAAATACAATTCCACTAGAAGAAGAAAAAAGAATTGATAAAATAAAAGTAGTGTCAATTGCTCCATTATTTGCAGAGGCAATTAAAAGATTAAACGAAGCAAAACCACTGGGAGACTTATTTGAATATGATAAATAATATTGACAATTATTAACTTATGCGATATAATAAAAAAAGCTTAAAAATCCCACTAAATGGTAGAAGTAGCAGTAGTGAGGGGAGGGAAATAAAAATGGCAGAGATTAAAGTTAATAATGGTAATATAGAAGACGCATTAAAAAGATTTAAAAGACAATGCGTTAGAAATGGTGTTTTACAAGAAGTTAGAAAAAGAGAGCATTACGAAAAACCTAGTGTAAAGAGAAAGAAAAAATCAGAAGCAGCAAGAAAAAGAAAATTTTAAAATAGATTTTAAAAATTAGAGGTGAGAAGTTAGAAAAGATGTTAAAACTTTTCACCTTTTATAATTTAAAGGAGGAAAAAACTATGTTAAAAGAAAAATTAATGTCAGATTTAAAAGAGGCAATGAAAGAAAAACAAATATTAAGAAAGAATGTTGTTCAAATGATAAGAGCAGCAATTTTGCAAGTAGAAAAGGACAAACAAATAGAACTTGATGACAATCAAATATTAGAAATAATAGCAAAAGAATCTAAAAAAAGGAAAGATTCATTATCTGATTACGAAAAAAGTGGAAGAGAAGATTTAATTAATCAAGTAAAAGAAGAAATTGAAATAATTGCAGAGTATTTGCCAAAACAATTAAGTAAGGAAGAAATAACAAGTATCGTAAAAGAAGTAATAGAAGAAGTAGGAGCAGTAAGCATTAAAGATATGGGAAAAGTAATGAAATCTGCAAAAGAAAAAATGGGAGCTTCAGCAGATGGTAAAACAATAAATGAAGTAGTAAGAGAATTGCTAAATTAGTTATATGAATTAAAATCACAATTGGGAACGCACATTGGGGACGTAAAAGATGTGCAAAATGTTTAAAGTAAAAGAATAAAAACCAAATTTTTGGAAAGAATACAAGAGATTGGAATTCAAGGAGGAAAACATGTCATACACAATAAATGAAATAAAGCAAGGAATAAACTTGCATTGTATAAATACAGATAAATTTAAAACTAATTTAATGTCTGTATTTATTACTTTGCCTTTAAACAGAGAAAAAGTAACTTTTGACACACTTATTCCAGCAGTTTTAAGGAGAGGAACACAAGAATTAAAAACACAAGAGGAAATATCAAAAAAATTAGAAGATATGTATGGAGCAAGCTTTGATTGTGGTGTTGAAAAAATAGGGGATAATCATGTATTAAAATTTTA
>CANQZZ010000088.1 GCA_947628465.1 uncultured Clostridia bacterium | reverse complement strand
AATACAGCAGGAGCAGGACAAACAAAACCAGCAGAATTAGAAACAGGATATTCAATAAATGTACCTCTATTTGTAAACACAGGAGATGTAATTAGAATAGATACAAGAACTGGCGAATATATGGAAAGAATTTAAAAGATCATAAAGGAAGGTTTAGTTTAATGTCTAATTTAAATGGTAAATTTAAAAAAATATTAGAAGATTTAGAGCAGAACATACAAAACAAAGAGGACTTAGAGTATATAAAAGTTCAAATATTTAATTTATATAATTTATTTTTTGATGAAATAAATAGAATAGAAGAAATGACTGCAGCAAGAATGGAAGCAATAGCAGGAACACAAGCAGTTTTGCAAGAAAAAGTAGAAAATCTTGAAAACGAAGTTAATTCTATGGAAAAAGAGTTATATATTGACGAAGATAGTGACTTTTCAATTACTTGTCCTTACTGCAATAATGAATTTATTGTAGAATGCGAAGAATTAAAAGATGAAATAGAGTGCCCAGAATGTAACAATATAATTGAGTTAGACTGGGGAGATGACTCATGCGAAAGTGATGGATGTGGTCATAATTGTTCACATTGTCATCATGATGAAGAAGACGATATGTAATATATAAAAAAGCAAATTAATAATAATTTAGAGGGTTGACGGCTTTGCCGTCTACTTTTATGCTTAAATGCAAATGTGGACCTGTTGTTGAGCCGATTAGTTGGATTACCATTTGAATCTCTATAAGGATTATTAGGAACACCATACACATTTTTTGGACCAACTTTTGCAACAATTTGTCCTTGAGAAATGTTTTGACCTTTATAAACAATAAAATTAGGCGAAACATGAGAATAAGAAGAGGAAATATTGCCATTAGTAACGGTTACTGTATAACCATTTCCACCATTAAAACCTGTAAAGGTAACTGTTCCAGAAAACACTGCAATTATATTTGTTCCCATAGGAGCACCTATATCTAATCCATAATGAAAAGATGGAGCACCTGTCGTAGGAGATTTTCTTGCACCGAAATGTGAGGTAATAGTTGTATAACCGAGGAGTAGGCCAAATGAAACCAGAAGAACTTATATCAAAAGAACCTGAATAACTATTATCTGGTATATACACAGATATATTACCATATTCAGCTAAATTTGGAATAAATACACACAGCGAAAATATAAGTACAAAAGTAATTAATGAAATCAAAAAAGAAAATGAGTTAAAACGAAAAGAAAACATATAACCTCCAAAAGAAATAAAATTTGATAAGATTTATATAAAAATTAATATAGATAAATAAAAAAACTTGCGACCTTAAGTCGCGTAAATATGTTGGCAGGGGTAGAAGGATTCGAACCCTCACAGGCGGTTTTGGAGACCGATGTGCTACCATTGACACTATACCCCTAAATTTAATTACTTAATTATATTAGCACATATTTAAAATATATGCAAGAAAAAAATATAAAGTTTATAAAAATTCTAAATTATAACATTACATATAATATAAATTTAGTTGTAAAGTTATAAAAAAGGTAGTATAATATAATATGTACATGGGGATGTATTTGGCTTCGACAGTAATTTAGAAGTATGAATTGCGAGTAGTGGATGGTTGCTTTGGCCACTTAAAAAAAGCAAGACTAAATATAAACGCTGATAATAATAGATTAGCATACGCTGCCTAATAATGGCAACGTCGTCTTACTATAAAGCCTACTGTTATAGATAAGGCGCCAATTAAAGTAGGAAACAAAGTTATTCTTTGCCTTAAGAATAATGGGTAATATAAAGGCTACCTAAAATTATTGTTTGTTTGTTAATGACAATTTTAGGGAATAATAATAACAAACTACACTCGTAGAAGTTTGTATGGAAAAGTTATTGGACGAGGGTTCAACTCCCTCCATCTCCACCAAATATGTATCATATTATCAAATAAGTATATTATAATTGTAAACAGCACCTTCTCAATCGAGAAGGTGCTGTTTGTTGTCCATTTAGGTGGTGGACCTGTTATCCCATGAGATGAAGTGTGAGATGCTATCGCCTGTTGAATCCACACAACTAACATGGTAGCCCAGAGACGTGAGCCATTTTTCCGTAGCGTCGGAAAGATCTAAGTTGCGAATGTAGCAATTCGTTTTGCCGTTATCAACAGCTTTAAGGATTGCTTCTTCAACTAATTTCTGTTCCAATGCGTTACGTTTCGCTTCAACTGCATTCCGGGCTTCTTTTGCTGTCATCATAAGATAACCTCCTAAAATCTCGCTATGCGAGTTATTGTAATAATATTATAGCAAAATCTACATAAAAAAGCAAGTTTGACAGTTTGTATCAATCGCCAAGAGAGCCAGTGACGATGTGTAAATATCTATTTTCCTTTTACATACTTAAGTTATTTCCAAACCTTTTAATTTTTTGAGTTGTAGTTTTTTCTAGAGGCTCATTTACAATTTTGAAATCTTTAATATGCTTATAATTAGGAAGCCTTTTATTGACATCTGAAATTATTTTTTTAATCTCTTTATTAATATCAGAACTTGATATATTTTCTTTATTCAAATATTCCTTAAAAGCATCTTTGTTAGGAAGAATTTTTGCATTAACATATGTTTCACGGTCATTTTCATAATTAACTCCAATAACTATACATTCTTCTATAAGAGGACTTTGATTCAAGTAATATTCGATTTCCTCAGGATAAATATTTTTTCCATTTTGAGTTACAATAACACTTTTGCATCTACCAGTTATATATAAAAATCCATTTTCATCTATATAACCTAAGTCACCAGTATAGAACCAACCTTTTTTAAATACGTTATCTGTACTTTCAGGGTCATTATAGTAACCAAGCATTACATTAGGACCTTTAACGATTATTTCACCAATACCTTGACTATCAGGAGCATTAATTTTGTATTCTACATTAGGAATAGGAAGCCCTACTGAATCAGCTTTATAAAACATATCGTTATTTCCTGCAACCAAAGGAGAACACTCTGTTAAACCATAACCTTGAAGAGCCTTAAATCCAAGTTTATAGAATGACTCTATTATATCAGGATCAATTGCTGCAGCACCTACAATAAAAGTTCTAATATTTCCACCAAGAGATTTTTTAACTTTTTTCTTAACAATGTATCTTAAGAAAAATGGCATATTATCTATGAAATGTTTATCATTATTAAAATACTTTTCAGGTAAAGATTTTTTTAGGGTAGTAACAATCTTTTTATGCATTTTTTCTAATAAAAGAGGTACACATATTACAAAAGATGGCTTATATTCATTTATATTTTTATTTATATATTTTAATCCATCACAATATGTTACTGTTCCGCCACCATATAAAGGAAGTAGCTGACCTAAAGTACATTCATAAGTATGATGTATAGGTAAAATTGATAAAACTACAGTTGTTTTATCTACTTTTACTATCTGTGCGACTGACATTATATTTGAGCAAATATTTTTATGAGATAAACATATACCTTTTGCATTTCCTGTTGTTCCAGAAGTAAATAAAAGAATATGCATATCATCAGGATTTATTTCTATTTTACTAAAACGAGTATCTCCGTTTTCTAATTTTTTTGTTCCATCAGCTATTAATGTATCAAAACTAATTACATCTTTTCCAATATTAGTATTATCTATATTTATTAGTATAAGTTTAGAATTTAATTTATCTTTATTTTCAATAATAGCCTTTAAATGTTTTTGCTCGCCAATAATAGCTTTGCAATTTGAAATATTTATAAAGTTTATAATATCATCTACTTGTAATTCTTTATCAATTGGAACTACTGTACCTACAGTTGATGAAGCTATATATGATGTTATCCATGAATAGCTATTTTTTCCAATAACAGCAATAGGCTTGTTACTTAATTTTAAATCAATTAAAGAAGTACCAAGTGCTTCTACATAATTTTTAAACTCAGTATAGGTTACACTATATATTTTCCCATTTTTATCCTTTAATTTAAAAGCAGTATCATTTTTATACATTTGTGCAGATGTATATAATAAATCTTTTAAATCTGTAACATTATGAACTTTAAAATATTTTGTCTTTAAAATGTCTTCCGTTCTTTCCATTACATACCTCCTAAACCTTAATATAATATATCCTATAAATGGAAATTAATCAAGGAGATGGGTAATAAATTTATAATATTTTTAAAACTGAAAATCTATTTAAAAGGTAACGAAAAATCTGTTGACAATGAAAAGATAAAGATGTATTATTTTAAATATAAAATTATAGATGTAAAAAAGGAAAATCCTTTTGAGAAAACAAACTATTTATTCTAACATCATAAGCAAAGACAAAGAATAAAAAACAAATGAAGGAGGAAAAAAGCAAATGACAAAAGAAAAATTAAAAGCAAAAAGAGGTATAACATTAATAGCACTAGTAATAACAATAATAGTAATGTTAATACTAGTAGCAGCAACAGTAACAGTAGCACTAAATGGAGGATTATTTAAAACAGCAAAACAAGCAGCAAAGGATACTCAAATAGCAACAGTTAGAGAAATGGTAAATACGGATGTATTAGCAGAAAGAAGCACAAAAAAAGGAAGAGATATAACACAAGAAGAATTAGGTTCAATACTTGGAAGATATTGTGATGATGTACCATCATTGGAAGACATAGAAAGTGAAGAAGAATTAGGAAACGTAGAACTAAAATTGAAAAAAGAGTATGGTGGACATGATACTACACTAAAAGAATTATATAATGGTCAAACACAATTAGCAGAATGGGAAGAGAAAAAAGATGAAGAAGGGAATATAACAATAACAAAAGGGAAAAAAACATTAAATATAGGAGACTATGTAGAATATACAACAGAAGCATCACCTAGCACAAAATGGAGAGTATTAGGAGTAGAAGATGGAAAAATATTATTAGTGGCAGATACAAATGTACTAGATGAAAATGAAGCAGAATTACAAGTGACATTATCAGGTTCTGACTGGGGAGAAGATGGACAACCTTTAGTAAAACAACTAAATGAAGCATGTCAGACATATTTAAATACAGAATATGCAGAAAGTATAAGAAGTTTAACAGTAGAAGATATAAATAATATAACAGGATATAACCCATTATATACAGAAAAGAAAAATCCAACACAAGAAGATATAGAAAATGATACAAATCATTCTTATAGGTGTTGGTCAGGAGAAACTCGTGAATATGGAAACAAAGTAAAATATACATGGAGCCTTACATCTCCTAGGAGAGTCGTTTATGATGATACAGGAGAAGGCGGAAATGGAAAGCATAAGGAGGTAACAAGTGAATGGACAACATTCATAATGCCGGGTGGTGTTCAGTTGGGTGACCAAGGCTTAGTAGTAGAAAGTACAACATACGATTACACTCCAACCAATTTGAACTATACCGGTGCCGGAGGAGTGCTTGGAATTCCGAACTCTAGTCCAGCATTTGATATGTTGTTTTATCCACAATTTAATGTAAACTTTAAATATTGGTTAGGTTCCACATACGTCTCTACTAGCAAAGGCGTTGTTGATTGGGGAATGCGCATTGTGATGAATGGATCTGCTATTACAACCTCTAGCTTATGGGTATCCCGCGGCGATACATATTCTGTTTCGAGAGGGATTCGCCCCGTGGTTTCTTTGAAGTCTGACGTCAAATTAACATTAGATGAAGGGGTAGCTGCTAAGAATGGAAGTGTAACATATAAAATAGATATTTAATGAGCTTTGTATAACAACTTACATAATAAATGAGATTAAATGATATGGTATGTGACATAAAAATCACATACCAATTTTTTTATTGCATGCACAAATTAAATATTTTACGAAAAAAATGCAAAAAGTTCGTCAAGTGAAAAGTTAAAAGCAATTCTGTAAAGTAAATGCAAGTTGTAAGAGAAAAAGCAAGATTTCAAGTGAATT
>CANQZZ010000087.1 GCA_947628465.1 uncultured Clostridia bacterium | reverse complement strand
AGTTATACATTAAGGACTTGTGTAAGACTAAATTATATTTACTATTCTCATAATTGCTTTTACTTTTTCACTTGACGCAAAATTAAAAACGTCAAATAATTTTTTAAAAGTATTGTATAAAATTAAAAAATATGATAATATATTAACCAGATTTTGAAAATAAAACCGTTTGAAAAAGCAAAGTAAGATGAACAAAATGTGTATTTAAGAGAGAATAGGTCATGGGCTGAGAACTTATTTAATACTAGCTTATCTGAAATTTCACTTTTTAGGTCTTATGCTGAAACAACAGTAGGCACGAGCGTTTGCTAGCGTTAATAGTAAAAAGAGGTTAATTATTTTAATTAATAAATTTAGGTGGTACCGTGAGAAAAAAGCTCGCCCTATACAAGGGGCGAGTTTTTGTGTTAAATAAAAGAAAGGATGATTAGATGAAAGAACAAATTGCTAAAATCAAAGAAAGTGCATTTGCAGAAATTCAAAACTGCAAAACTCTTCAAGAATTAAATGATGTAAGAGTTAAATACTTAGGAAAAAAGGGAGAATTAACAGGACTTTTAAAAGGAATGAAAGATTTAACCCCAGAAGAAAGACCAGTTATTGGAGCATTAGTTAATGAGGTAAGAGATGAGTTAGAAAACAGTATAAAATGTGCTGAAGAAACTTTAAAAGAACAGGCTTTAAATGAGAAGCTAGAGAAAGAAAAAATTGATATTACTCTTCCAAGTACAAGAATAAAAAGAGGAAGTAAACATCCAATAAACAGGGTAATAGAAGAAATAGAAGATATATTTGTATCAATGGGATACGATGTAGTAAATGGACCAGAACTTGAAACAGACGAATATTGTTTTGAAAGATTAAATCTTCCAAAAGGACATCCAGCAAGAGATATGCAAGATAGTTTCTATGTAGATGTAGAGCATCTACTTAGAACTCAAACATCAGCTGTTCAAGCAAGAGTAATGATGGATAACGAAGAAAAGAGCCCAATTAGAGTAATTTGTCCAGGTAAAACATATAGAAGAGATGATGATGCAACACATTCTCATCAATTTGGTCAAGTGGAAGGACTTTTAATAGATAAAAATATTAGCCTTGCAGATTTAAAAGGAACTTTAGAAGTATTTGTTAAGAAAATGCTTGGCGAAAATTCTAAATTAAGATTTAGACCAAGTTATTTCCCATTTACAGAACCAAGTTATGAGGTAGATGTTAGCTGCTTTAAATGTGGTGGAAAAGGATGCAACCTTTGTAAACAAACAGGTTGGATAGAAATATTAGGCTCAGGTATGGTACATCCAAATGTATTAAAAATGAATGGATATGATCCAGAAAAATATACAGGATTTGCATTTGGAACAGGACTTGATAGACTTGCGATGTTTAAATACGGAATTACAGATATAAGATATTTTTATACAAACGATGTAAGGTTCTTAAATCAATTTGATAGAAAGGATGTGGACTAATTGAAACTAAGTAAAAATTTTGTTAAAGACTATGTTGATATAGATGCAGATATAAAAACATTAGCAGAAGATATGACAAGAGTAGGCAATGAATATGACACAGCTGAAAAATTAATTAATGCCACAAAATTGATTATAGGTGAAGTGCTAGAATGTGAAATGCATCCAGACTCAGACCATCTTCATGTCTGCAAAGTAAATATTGGAAAAGAAGTTTTAAATATAGTTTGTGGAGCACCAAATGTAAGAAAAGGTCTAAAAGTAATTGTAGCTCAAGTAGGAGCTGAGCTTCCAGGTGGAATTACAATTAAAAAAGGAAACATTAGAGGTCAAGAATCAAATGGAATGATGTGTTCTATTGCAGAACTTGGATTAGAATCTAAATTCTTAAAAGAGGAAGATAAAGCCGGAATACATGAGCTTCCAGCAGATGCTCCAGTAGGTGAAGACCCAATTAAATTCATGGAAATGGACGATGAAATAGCTGATTTTGAGCTTACTGCAAATAGGGGAGATTTACTTAGCGTTTTAGGTATGGCTTACGAACTTGGAGCAATATATGATAAACCCGTTAAAGAGATAGACTTAAAACATAATGAAACAAACGAGGATGTAAATGATAGCTTTAAAGTAGAAGTAGATACAGAAAATTGTAATTTATTCTTAGCAAAAAAAGCATTAAATGTAACTATAAAAGAGAGTCCAGCATTTATAAAAAATAGACTAATTGCAAGTGGAATAAGACCAATCAATAATGTAGTAGATATTAGTAACTATGTAATGCTTGAAGTAGGCCAACCACTTCATTTCTATGATGCAGATAGACTTGGACCTAAAATCTTAGTTAGAATGGCAAAAGATAACGAAAAACTAACGACATTAGATAACATAGAAAGAACTTTATCAGAAGAAGATATAGTTATTACAAACGGAACAGAAGCAATAGGTCTTGCAGGTGTTATGGGAGGCCTATCAACAGAAGTAGAAAATGATACAAAAAATATCATAATTGAATCTGCTGTATTTGATGGAGTTAAAATAAGATGTACATCTAAAAAAATTGTAAGAAGCGAAGCAAGTAATCGTTTTGAAAAAGGATTAGATCCAAATAGAACATATATGGCAGTTGAAAGAGCGTGCACACTTCTTGAAAAATATGCAGATGCAAAAATTGCAAAAGGTACAGTCGTTTATGATAAAGCAGACAAACAAGAAAAGAAAATAGATATAAAGTTCGAAGATATAAATAATCTTTTAGGTACAAATGTACCAGATGAAGAAACATTAAATGTATTTAGGAAATTAGGATTTAAATATTCAGTAAATGGAAGAGTAATTACAGTTACAGTACCTACAAGAAGGATGGATATATCTATAAAAGAGGACTTAATTGAAGAAGTAGGAAGAATTTACGGAGTTGATAATATAGAAGGAAAACTTCCAGTACTTCCAACAAGAACAGGTAAATACGATAAAGTAGCAAGAGAAATTAGAAACAAAATGATAGGATTAGGCTTAAATGAAGTAATGTCATATATATTAATAAATGACAAAGAAGCAAAAAAATTTACAACAGACAAATTTGAGCCAATAAAATTACTAGACCCACTTACAGAAGACAGAAACACATTAAGATATAGCATGATTCCATCTCTTTTAAAAATATATGAATACAACTTAGATAGAAACAATAAAGATATATCTATATTTGAAATAGGAAAGGGATTTGGAAAAGTAAATGATGAGTATATAGAAGAAGAAAAGCTATGCGTGCTTATGTCTGGAAAATACTATGAAGGAATAGGAAATACTAAAAACGTAGATTTCTATATGATAAAGGGAGTAGCAGTAGAGTTACTAGATTATTTAGGATATAACGGAAGATATAGTTTTGTAAAAACATCCGAACTCCCAAAAGAATTCCATCCATATCAAACAGCTTTGATTTCTGTAAATAATGATATTGTAGGAATACTTGGAAAAGTTCATCCAAAAGAGGCAAAAGAAGATGTATATATAATGGAAATTAATTTAAGCAAATTACTTTCTAAAAGAGTTGGAAAGATGAAATATAAAGAAATATCTAAATTTCCAAGCATTAAAAAAGATGTTGCATTCATTGTAGACAGAAATTTAGACTCAAGCACAATAGAAAAACAAATTAAAAAATCTGCAGGAAGCTTACTTACAAATATAGAAGTATTTGATTTATATATGGGAGAGCATGTTCCAGCTGATAAAAAATCAATAGCATATTCATTGACATTTAGTGATAGCAAAAAGACTCTAACAGATGATGAAGTAACTGGAATATTTAATAAAATAATAGCAGATGCAGAAAAAAGTTTAAATGTAATATTAAGAAATTAAAATGTAAATCGGCAAGAAATATATTTCTTGCCGATTTTCGATTGATATGCAATTGTATTTATCTCCATGCAACACAATTGCGACAGTCAGATTTTCCGTTTGCCCAGCAATAACTGCAAATAAAGCAGAAAAAACAGGAATTATAAATTCCACAGCTGTCAAGTATTGTTTTTTCCTTTGGTAAATGACACTTGGAAAATTTACCTTTTGCTAATTTTTGTGAAGTCATTGCTTTCCGGTGAACATGTTTAATTTGTCGATGCTTTTTCATTATAAAAAGCTCCTTTCATAAAAGTGTGTATTAAACTGACAAAAGTAATTATAACATAAATTAACATAAATTGCAAACATAGGATTTTGTAATCAGTAATTAATTCAATAAATTGTAATTTGTACGGATTTGAAATTCCTGCAAACAACAATTTATCGAATTTTAAAAAAACTAATTGAAAAACCCATTTGATTGTGGTAATATATTTTTATGAAATTTTAGAAAAGAGGGAATACTAATGGCAAAGAAAAAAATAGACAAACAAAAATTAGCAACAAGAATAATAGCAGGAGTTTTAGCAGGACTTATGATACTAAGTGTAGGATTTACATTAATTTGGTATTTAGTAGCACGATAATATATATGTGCATTTAAGGTATAAAAAACCAACAAAAAAATATCAAACTACATATAAAATAAATAATTGAAAAGGAGCACTAATGAAAAACACTTTATTTACACCGACTTTAGAATCTACAAGTCAGGATATTATTAATTACCTAAATATGTTAAAAGGTAATCCATTGAGAATAGTAATGTTTATAATTGATGTAGCAATAGTTCTATTTTTAGCAGTAAAATTAGTACAAATTGTTAAAGAAACTAGAGCATGGCAGTTAATGAAAGGAATACTATTTTTAATAATAGTTACTTTACTTAGCTCAATTTTAGAACTTAGAATTTTAAACTATATATTAACATCATTTATGACTTATGGAGTAATAATTTTAATAATAATTTTCCAGCCAGAGTTAAGACGTGCATTAGAACAATTACGGTACTAGTAAACTAACGAAGTTCTTTGGAATAGATAAGGATATAAAAGCTAAAACAAAGGAAAATATATATAGAATTGTAATTGCATCTGCAGAACTTGCAAAGAATAAGATAGGAGCATTAATAGTTATAGAAAGAGATATAAAACTTCAGGATATAGCAGAAACAGGAATAATTATGGACTCTGAAATATCACCACAATTATTAGTAAATATATTTAATCCTAAAACACCACTTCATGATGGAGCAGTTGTAATTAGTGAAAACAGAATAAAATCAGCAGCGTGCTTGTTACCGCTATCAGATGACAAAAATATATCAAAAGGACTTGGAACAAGACACAGGTCAGCACTTCGGAATGTCACAAGAATCAGATTCAATAGTGGTTGTTGTATCTGAAGAAACTGGGAAAATATCCATTGCTAAAGAAGGAACATTAATAATGGACGTAAATGAAGAATCTTTAAAGCAGATTTTAATTAAAAACATTGTAACAAAAAGATTTGGAAATGATAATTTAAAAAAGAGAAGAGCAAGTTTAAGAGAAAAATTTAAAAACAATAGAGTAGAAAATAAAAAATCAGAAACAAAATAACTGTTTCTGATTTTTACAAAATATAATGGAGAAATGAAATGAGAAATATCAAACTAACAATAGAATATGATGGAAAAAAATTTAATGGATGGCAAAAACAACCAGACAAATTAAATATTCAAGGCGAAATTGAAAATGCGATAAAAGAAATAACAGGAGAAGAAGTAGAACTAATTGGATCTGGAAGAACCGATAGCGGTGTACACGCACTTCGGTCAAGTTGCAAATTTTAAAACCAATAGTAATTTGCCGATTGAAAAATTTGCAATAGCCATAAACTCAAAACTTAAAAAAAGTATAGTTATAAAAGAGGCAAAAGAAGTGGATGATAGATTTCATGCAAGATATAACACAAAACAAAAAACATATAGATATATAATAAATAATTCTAAACAAGGAACAGCAATATATCGTGATTTAGAATGTCACATACCAATTGAATTAAATGTAGAAGAAATGAAAAAAGCAGTAAAATATTTTGAAGGAGAGCACGATTTCAAGGCATTTAAAGC
>CANQZZ010000086.1 GCA_947628465.1 uncultured Clostridia bacterium | reverse complement strand
GCTACAGAACCAGGAAAACCACTTACTTGGTATTTCCAAGGAACATGTCATGTGGGAATGTCAGAAATAGCAATAGACGATATGTTAAAATCTAAAGTAACAATATACAGAAGTTCAGCTATTGAAGAAAGCAAAGGGTTTCCCAGTGATGACTAGTTCTATCTTAAGTGCTAGAACTAGGACACGTAAAAAAGTTAGCACAGTAAAAGAAGTTGTTAAAGAAACAACTGAAAATATAAATGAGAAGGCTTAAACGCCTTCTCTCTTTTGCAAAGGAGAGAATAAAATGATATTAGAAACAAAAAAGAAAACAATTAATTTAGTACTAAAAACAAGAAAAATAGTGGATATAGCTAATTCACTAAGAAATAAAAATTTTGAAGATGCTTATTTTAAAGCAATACAAGAGAATGATTTAGGGGCATTGTCTAAAATTATTTTTACATTAGCAGAAGATAACGATGGAAACCATGCATTTAAAAGCTCAGATGAAGTGTATGATTTTTTAGATGATTATAGAAAAGAAAATAATAAAACATATAGCGATGTATTTGAAAGCTTAACAAAGGTAATAAATGAAGAAGGTTTTTTTATGAAGAGAAAGACCAAGAAAGAACTAGAGGAAATGATATCAAATCCTTTATCAGGAGCCAATATGAACGAATTAGTACAGAAATCAGCAGAGAAAGTTATAAGCAAAATAGCAGCGGAAGAATTTCAAGGATTCAAAGCTTAGATAATTTAACAGATAATATCAAGAAATCTAAAACGTTAGTTGATTTAATTTATGCATTAGAAGCATTGTGCTATTATTTTTCAATGAAACCAAATGAATTTTGGAATAGTACATATAGAGAAGTTAGTGTATTTACTCAATCTAATTTATGCTATATTATGGATAGTTTTAGGCAAGAAATAAGGCTTCAAGAAGCTGTAACAGATAAGTTGATTATGGCAGATGCAATGAGTAATAAAAGACCTAAAATAGTTCCATTACAAAAAACATTTGAAAAATTATTCCCTCAAAAAGAAGAACAAGTACAATCTCCAGAAGAAATAGCAAAGAGAATGAGAGCAATTATGAAAGCAGAAAAATGATGTCGAAGTTTGTCGATTAAAAATAGTTGCATTATGTGTATAATATATTATATAATTAAAATACAAAATTTAATAAAATTACTTTTTTCGACAGTATTTTTAATTTATATATGTTATGCTATTATTAAGTATAAAGGGGGGAATTATTATGAAATGCCCAAAATGTGGTAGTGAAAATGTCCAAATTCAACTTGTCGAAGAAGGACAACAAACTAATAAAAAAGGTGTTGGATTTGGAGGACATGTAAATAATAGTGCAAGAGGACTAAGTGCTATATTTACATTAGGTATATCTAATCTGTTTTGGAAAAAATCTAAAGGAACAAATAAAACTAAAACAATTAATTCTACTGTAGGAATTTGCCAAAATTGTGGTAATACATGGTCAATTAAGAAAGGTAAAATGGGTATTGCTCCTATAAGTATATTCAAGTAATACTATAATAAAGAATACAATAAAGTAAAGCACTTACATTTTTGTAGGTGTTTTTTTATTATGCACGAAAGGGGGAATGACTTATAACACTAGAAGAATTAGATATTGTGGTACAGGCAAGTATAGAGCCAGCATTAAAAGAAATAAAAAAATTAATGCCACAGATAAAGCAACAAGTAACACAAGCAGTACAAGTAGCACAAGAATCAATGAGTAAAATGGATATGAAAAGTGTATCTAATAAAATACAAAATGCTGTTCAAGTTGTAAGAAATAAAATTGATAACTTAAAAAAATCTACTCAGAACAATGAAGTGAAAATAAAGATAAATAATAAAGAAGCAGAAAAACAAATTACACAACTTGAAAAAGAAATAGATAGTCTAGAAAAGAAAATAAATGCTCGACAAATGAAATTAGATATTATTAACCCACAAATAGATAAGATAGTAAACGATACAAGAAATGAAGTAGTACCAGAAGGAATATCAAAAAATGATAAATCTATGGATACAGTTGTAGATAATGCTTTATCTTCAAATAAAGATTTTACAGCATTAAATAGTCAAGCACAAAAATTATATACGCAAATAGAAATATACAACAAAGAACTTAATGAAGCAAAATTAAAAATGTCTCAAATTAAAGAAGAATTAAACCAAGCAGGGAGTAGTCAAAATAGATTGACTGCTTTTTTTAGTGCATTTAAAGGTAAATTAGACCAAGCAAAAGTAAGTATAGGAAATGTAAAAAATTCATTTAATCAATTACCTAAGATAACACAGAACGTTACAAATAATATTAAAAGAATGGGAAAGAACTTAAGAAGTGGATTAGGACATATCTTAAAATATGCAGCTGCATTATTTTCTTTAAGGGGAATTTATAGTGCTTTAAGTAGCTCAGCACAGGGTTGGCTATCAAGCCAAAATGCAGGTGCACAGCAACTAAGTGCTAATATAGATTATATGAAATATGCTATGGGTTCAGTATTAGCACCAGTTATACAATTTGTTACTAATTTAGTTTACCAACTAATGAAGGCAATACAAAGTGTTGTTTTTGCATTAACTGGAGTAAATATCTTCGCTAAAGCAACAGCTTCTTCAATGAATAGTGTAGCAGGAAGTGCAAAGAAAGCCAAAAAGGAAGCACAAGGATTAGCAGGGATTCATGGTGAAATAAACAATGTTCAAACGCAAGATAATTCAGATAGTGGTGGTGGAAGCGGAGCAGTAACACCAAGTTTTGATTTATCTGAAATGGGAGATACATCTAATAATATATTAGACGCAATCAAAAATGGAAATTGGGAAGAAGTAGGAGTTTTAATCGGTGAGAAACTAAATAATGCATTAGCAAATATTCCATGGAATAAAATTCAAAATACAGCAAAGAAGATATCAAAAAATATAGCACAATTTTTAAATGGATTTATAGCAAGTACAGATTGGGAATTAGTTGGAAATACTTTTGCACAAGGATTAAATACTATAATATATTTTGGATATGAATTTGTGACTACATTTGATTGGAAAAAATTTGGGAAAGCAATAGCTAATAGTATTAATGGATTTTTTAAGAATGTAGATTGGTCAACAGCAGCTAAAACATTAAGTAGTGGAATAAAAGGAATATTAGATACAATATCTACTGCTTTACAAGAAATAGATTGGCAACAGATAGCCAAATCTGTAGAGGAGTTTATTGTTAATATTGATTGGGGAGGAATAACTCAATCATTATTTAGTGTATTAGGTTCTGCTTTAGGAGGATTAGCATCATTTATAGGCACATTTATTTTAGATGCATTTAATGGAATAGAACAATATTTTCAAAATGAAATAGAAGAGTGTGGTGGGAATATTGTCTTAGGTATCTTAAAAGGTATTGGAGATGCAATTATTGGTATAGGACAATGGATATATGAGCATATTTTTCAGCCATTTATAGATGGATTTAAAAATGCATTTGGAATACATTCTCCTTCAACAGTAATGGCTGAAATGGGAGAATATTTAATTGAGGGCTTAAAGAATGGTCTTTCAAATATTTGGGAAGCTGTAAAATCTATTTTTACAAATTTAGTTTCAAAAATTGTTGGAAAGTTTACTGAAATAAAAGACAATGTTGTTAATTGGGTAAATAATACAAAAGAAACAATAAAAGGTTGGGCAAATAATGTAAAAACAAAAATTTCTGACTGTTGGAACAATGTAAGTGAAAATGTTAAATCAAAAGTTAATATCGTGAAATCAAATATTTCATCAGGTTTAAGTAATGCGAAATCAACAATAACAACTTGGGCTAACAATGTAAAAACTAATTTTTCTAATTGTTGGAATAATGTATATAGTACAGTATCAAGTAAGATAAGTTCAATTAAAAACAACATAACTACGGGTTTAAACAATGCAAAATCAAGTATAACTTCATGGGGAAATAATATTAAAAGTAGCTTTAATTCTACATTTTCAAATGTAGTAAGTAATGCAATAACATGGGGGAAAGATTTGGCAAATAATATGGCTTCTGGAATAAGAAGTGGTATTGATAAGGTAAAAAGTGCTGCAAGTTCAATTGCTAATAGTGTAAAGAATTTCTTAGGATTTTCAGAACCAGATGAAGGTCCATTATCAAATTTTCATACTTATATGCCAGATATGATTGATTTAATGGTTAGAGGAATACATAATAATATAGATAGAGTAACAAAAGAATTAGAAAATTTAACAACTAATATGTCTTATACAATAAATAAACCTGATATTGATACTTTACCTTTAAATACAAGTTTAATAACTACAAGCACAATACAACCTAGAAATATTTTAGGAGAAACGTTAAGTGATATGTTGAATGATAGTGTAGGAAATAATAATATTTCTATACCATTATCAATATACGTAGGCAATGAAAAATTAGGAAGGATTTTATTAAATAATTTAAGAGATATAAAAAGACAAACAGGGCAAGGAATAGAAGCATTAATAGGAGGATAAAAAGATGATTTGGAAAGAACATGGAAGCAAAGAAGATTTGCCAACACCATCTGCATATAGTGCAGATATAGAGGATACAGATAAAGATAGTTATTCTTCTGCTGTAGATGGTAGCCTAATTGATAACCCAATAGCAGTTGGACTTTTAAAATTATCTATGTCATGGGATTTAAATTCAGAAGAAGAAGCAGAAAAAATAATTCAAGAAACATATAAGAATCCTCTTGTGTTAGATGTAAAAGTTCCAGTAGTAAAAGGAGGGTTTTTAGAAGGAGCTAAATTTAGAGTTTCAAAAAGAAAAACAGAAATGATAGATACAGAAAAGAGCACAAACACTTCAAAAACGAGGTATAAGTGCTCTTTTAATTTAATGCAGAAAGAATTAACAGAAGTACAAAAACAAGCAGTAGAGGAGGCTAATAGTTAATGTATCAAACAAGTGACAATTATAAATTAAAGATATATGAGCCTAGTGTTAGACATTTGTTAAAAGTATTTATTAATGATAGTGAAATAGATAAAAGATACATATTAGATTGTAAGCCTTCTCAACAGCTTTTCTCAGATGATGAATTTACATTAGGTTCTGTAACATCACAAGGGATTGAATTGAAGTTATATAAAACTGTATTACCTAATGTAATAAATAAAATTTATATTGAAAGTGGAATAGCAGAAGAATCAGTACCGATAGGATACTTTAATGTAGATGATATAAGTAAAGATGATGATTATATAGTAAAGCTAAAATTATTAGATAATATGATTAAGTTTGAGTTTAATTATGATGGTAGTGAATTAGTAAATCAAAAAGGCTATGCAGAAATAATAGAAGTATTACAAGATATATGTTTAAAAGCAAAAGTAGAATTACGGTTCTACTTCTTTTTTGAATATGCATAAACAAATAGCAGTTTATGATAATACAGTGTCAGCGAGAACATATATAAGTTATATAGCAGAACAAGCAGGAGGATTTGCTTGTATAGGTAGAGATGGAAAACTTTATATAAGAACAATCGGTAAATATATAGCAGAATTACCACTTAAATATTTCAAAAATTTTTCTTGGGGAGATAAATTTAAATTTAGTAGGGTTAGATATGAAGATGGAATACAACTGTTTGAAAAAGGTGATGAAACAGGCAATACTATTTATATCAATCAAGATAATATGTTTATTGTAGACCAAGAACAAATAGATAACATATACAACCAATTAAATGGATTAGAAGTATATAGCTTTGAAGGAGAAAGTATAATAGACCCTGCAATTGATATTGGAGATTTAATTTTAATAGATGACAAATATGTAATATATCAAGGAAATTCTAACTTTGTTGGCAAATGGAAAGCAGACATTTCTAGTAAAATACAATGCAAGAATAAAGAAGAAACAACGACTAAAATACCATCACAAAAAACAATTAATAGAAGGGTACAAAGTCAAATAAATCAAGCAGAAGGTAAAATAACGCAATTAACTGAAGAAACTACAGAACATGAAGAAAAATTAGTACAGCATGAGCAAGATATAGACGGACTTAAACAACAAGTACAAGATACAATTAATTATAAAAGAGAAATAGAAGGAATTACGGAATTGCATATAACAGATGC